>JAYVQD010000539.1:0-14547 GCA_043777275.1 Nitrosomonadales bacterium | reverse complement strand
GGCCGAAGGTTTCGGTCAGGCCGTAGAGATGGGTCATGTTGATGTTGAGTTCGGCCATGCGCGCCAGCAACGCGGGCGTGGGCGGCGCGCCGCCGGTGGAGACGTTGACGGTGCGCGGTAACGGCTGCGCGGTTTCGTGCCACGCCAGCATGATGAGTATGGTCGGCGCCGCGCACAGTTGCGTGACGCCGGTGTCGCGCAGGTATTGCCAGATCAACGCCGGATCGGCTTTGCGCAGACACAGATGCGTGCCGCCCGCAGCCGTGACAGCCCAGGTGAAACACCAGCCGTTGCAATGAAACATCGGCAGCGTCCACAAATACACGCTGCTTTCGTTCAGCGCGCTGTGCAGCGCCATGGCCAGCGCCTGCAAGTACGCGCCGCGATGGTGATACATCACGCCCTTGGGTTTGCCGGTGGTGCCGCTGGTGTAGTTGATGGAGAGCAGGCTGCGTTCGTCGGTGACGGGTTCGGTGAGCGGTGTGGCAGCGGCGAGGAATTTTTCGTATTGGTCGCTGCTCCCATGGCCGGCGCGTACGAATTTGAGTTTTCGTGTAGCGGTGAGAGAAATCGCGCGCGCGGTTTCCTCGAATTCAGCATCATAAACGAGCATCTGCGCGTCGCTGTGTTCGATGATGTAGCTTAAATCGGCGGCAGTGAGCCGCATGTTCAGCGCCACCAGCACCGCACCGGCAAACGGCACGCCGTAATGGGCTTCGAGCAGCACGTGGGTGTTGGGCGCCAGCACCGCCACGCGCTCACCGGGCATCACGCCGGCGTTGCGCAGCGCACCGGCGAGGCGCAGGCAGCGATCGTGCAGCTCGGCATAGGTCCAGCGTTCTTCGCCGTCGATCACCGCCGTCTTGTCCGCGAACACCAGCGCCGAACGCCGCAGAAAGGCGGTGGGCGTCAGTGCCTCGAATGACATGTACGACATCGGTGATAGGGGTGGTAGGTTCATAACTATTTGTTTTTAAACAATATTTTATTTCAAGGCGGATAGACCCTTAGGATACGCCGCCGCCAGTTTGGCGCGCGCCGTGGCGAGCAGATGTTGCCGCAGCGTTGCGACTGCTGCGCTGCGGGTCTCAAATGCGCCGCGACGTATGTCCTGCGCGAACTGGCGATTGCGACTGTGTAAGTCGAGTGTGTTTTGCGTTTCGCCGTAGAGCGCATCAAGGCTGCGTACTTCGCTTGCCGTGTTGGCGTCGTGCGATTCCAGTTCGCGCGCCGCGATGCCCAGCGCGTTGGCGATCATGCGCAGCGCGTATATGTGCTCCGGCTTTGCGCTGGGTAAAACGTCTTGTGCCAGCGTTTGATGGGCGATGCGTACTAACTCCAGCGCGTTGGGGTGATCGTTCATGTTTGTTCTGCCTGCTCTGTCAGTTGCAACACTTCCCATTCGAGTTCGGCGACGATTTTGCCGGTGAGGGCGAGCTCAATCGACGGCTCCACGCCCGACAAATGCCGCTGCGCCTGCTGTAGCGCGATGATGGCCCAGCGACTATGCGCCATCACCTGCCAGTAACGCAATTCGTCGTTGCGCACCTTTCTGCCACTGGCGGCCTCGTAGGCCGCAAGAAAATCGTCAAGATCGGCTACCCCGCCAACAATATGATGTTCATGACGGAAGCACCAGCACTTGGCGCAAATCCAGCCGATGTCTTCGAGCGGATTGCCGAGCGCGGCGAATTCCCAATCCAGCAGCCCGCTGAGTTTGCCCTCATGAACCAGATAGTTGCCGGTACGAAAATCACGATGCACGAAGGTGGTTTCCTCCTGCGCCGGCGCGTGCTGCTCGCACCAGCGCAGGCCCCATTCGAGTACCGGGTGCGGTTCGTCCAGCGTGTCAAGATAGGCGCGGCAGCTTGCAATCACATCACGCGCGAGAAACGTTTTCAGAAAAGGCAGGTCCGCCAGCGGCGGGCGGATGGCATGGATGCGCGCCGCCACTTGCGCGAGTTCGCAGGCGAGCGCGCGGCGATCGAGAGCGAGCCGAACCACCTTGTGTCCGGCAGCAACCCCCGGCAGTTTTTCCATCACAAAAAACGGCCGCCCGATGACCGTGGCGTCGTTGCACAAAAAAAGCGGCTCGGGCGCGCGCAGGCCCTGCGCGTTGGCAAAACGGATAATCTCGAATTCGCGCTCGCGCGGCAGACTGAAGGCCACGGTGGCCGGTGCGTCGGTACGCAGCACCCAGGTGTGCGCGCCGGCGCGCGCGCCGCCATCAATGGCAACACGGATTTCCCAGTTTTGCTGAATCGCGCCGCCGGAAAGCAGTTGGATGCCGTTGACGCTGACCGACGTGGCTTGACACGCGTTGCGCAAAAATTGTGCAACGGCGGCGACATCAGGCGTTTTGATTTGATGGGCGTCAGTGGACATGGCAGGTGATAGGACAATGCAGGCAGGAGGTGAATGGATATTGTCCCTGTATCGGCAGGAACTCACAACCACTGCCTGCGATCTCACGAGTGCTATGATGGCGCAACGAATTGATACCGGGAGCGTTGATGATTAAGGATTTCGATCACGTGGTGCTGACCACGGCTGATTTGGACAAATGCCTCGATTTTTATACCCGCGTGCTGGGCATGCGGGTGGAGCGCTTTGGCGCGGGACGTTACGCGCTGCGTTTCGGCGACCGCAAGCTGAACGTGCATCCGCCGGGTTTCGAGGCGGGTTTGAAGGCAGACAAACCCACGCCAGGGTCGCTCGATTTGTGTTTTCTCGCGGACAAGCCGCTGACCGAGGTGATCGAGCACCTGAAAACCTGCAACGTGACGATTATCGACGGGCCGGGCAAACGTACCGGCGCGCGCTTTGATCTGCGCTCGGTGTATGTGCGCGATCCGGATAACAATCTGGTTGAGATCTCCGAGCCGTATTAACCGAACTTACGTAAGTAAAGCGACCATTTTTTCATGGATGCCGTACCACCCAAAACCTGGCAGGATATTCTCAACGTGCCGCGCGATCAGTTGAATCTCGCCGAAGCGGCGCTGGTGATCGCCAGCGACGAATATCCGCAGCTTGCTGTTGCCGCGTACATCGAACGCATCGATGATCTGGCTGCGACGCTGCGCAAACGCCTGCGCCCCGACATCGCACCCGGCGACAAGCTGGCGTTGCTGAATCACTATCTGTTCGAGGAGCTGGGCTTCACCGCGAACAGCGACGACTACTATGATCCGCGCAACAGCTATCTGAACGAGGTGATCGACCGCAGGCGGGGCATACCGATCACGCTGTCGATATTATTTATCGAAATGGGCCGGCGCATCGGTTTGCCGCTTTCCGGCGTATCGTTTCCCGGCCATTTTCTGGTCAAGTGTGCGTTGCGCGATGGCGCGGTGTTGCTGGATGCGTATGCGAAGGGCGCTGTGCTCGGCATCAAGGACTTGCAAAAACGCCTGCGCGTGTTGAGCGGCGGCATGGACGTGGCGCCCGAAGCGGTGATGCGCCTGCTGACGGCGGCGCAACCCGCGGACATCCTCGCGCGCATGCTGCGCAACCTGAAAGCCATCCACAATGAAAGCGGCGAGCGCATCAAGGCGCTGACGGCGGCCAACCGCGTGCTCGATTTGTGTCCGCAGGCGGCGGATGACTATCGCGAGCGCGCGCGTTTGCATGAAGAATTGGAATGTTTTCGCGCGGCGCTGACGGATTTTGAATCCTATCTGCGGCTGGCGCCCGAAGCGGGCGATGCGCGCGCCGTGCGCGGCAAAATCGCGGTGTTGCGTGAGCGTGCCTCGCGTTTGAATTGATGGTGTATGTAAGTATTTGTTTTTAAACAATATTATTTTATGTAACGCCAGTGCCTGCAAGCTGTCATTAGACGCGAGTGGTAACATTCAATATGCTGACCCGTCAACAATAAGAAAGAGGGAAACGATGGAAATCTATGTATGGTGGGTGGTGGTCGGCATTGGCCTGATTATCGTGGAGATGCTGACAGGGACGTTGATTCTGGCGGTGCTGGGGTTGGCGGCGTTTGCCGGTGCGGCGGCGGCGTTACTGGGCGCGCCGTTCTGGGGGCAGGCGTTGGCGGCGGTGGCGCTGGCGACCGTTGGCATGATCGTGGCGAGCAGTTTGAAAAAGAAAAAGGTCGCGGGCGATAAGAGCAACGACTCGCTGGATATCGGGCATACTGTGATTCTGGATTCGTGGGTGAGCGAGGCCGATGGCGTCGCCAAAGTGCGTTATCGCAACGCCACGTGGGATGCCAAAGTGACCGGTGCGCACACGCCCGGCGGCACGGTGTTTTATATCGTCGCGATGGATGGCAGCACCCTGCATATATCCAGCAACAAGGCGCCGTAGCGCGTGCAGTGAAGCGGCATCCATGCAGGCGCGCCGCTAATTTTATAACCAGGAGAAAAACGTGATCGAAAAAGTCATTGGTGTTGTGGTGGTAACTGGCGTGCTGATTTATGTGGGCATGGGCGCCTATGCCATACCTGTTTTCCTCATTGGCCTGATCGTGGTGGCAGGCTGGGAGGCCATGCGCCAGGTGCCGCAGCAGCAGGCGTGGGTGGTCGAGCGCCTGGGTAAATTTCATCGTGTGCTGGAGCCCGGCCTGAACTGGATCACGCCGTTTCTCGACAAAGTGGCGTACCGCCATTCGCTCAAGGAAACGCCGCTGGATGTGTCGGAGCAAGTGTGTATTACCCGCGACAATACCCAGCTCGGGGTGGACGGCATCATTTACTACCAGGTCACCGATCCCAAACTCGCATCGTACGGCTCGTCGAATTACATCGCGGCGGTTACGCAACTGGCGCAAACCACGCTCCGCTCCGAGATTGGCAAAATGGAGCTCGACAAAACATTTGAGTCCCGCGACGAGGTTAACCGTCAAGTGGTTTCCGTGCTCGATGAAGCAGGCCGTACCTGGGGCGTGAAAGTGCTGCGCTACGAAATCAAAAACCTCACGCCGCCGGAAGCGATTCTGCGTTCCATGCAGGCGCAGATCACCGCCGAGCGTGAAAAGCGCGCCTTGATTGCAAAATCAGAGGGGCAGCGGCAAGAAGAAATCAACCTGGCCGAGGGTGTAAAGCAGGCGGCGGTGCTGGAATCCGAAGGACAACGAATTTCGCAGATCAACAAGGCCGAAGGTGAAGCGAAAGCCATCACCACCATAGCCGACGCCACCGCGGCCGC
Organism: Nitrosomonadales bacterium; assembly: GCA_043777275.1. GTDB lineage: Bacteria > Pseudomonadota > Gammaproteobacteria > Burkholderiales > SG8-41 > UBA5216. Next base: position 9,384 of record JAYVQD010000539.1, on the reverse strand, counting down.
CGTGCGCACCGTGGCTGCCGCCATGAACGAGCCGGGCGGCATGAATGCAGCCAACCTGAAAGTCGCGGAGCATTACATCAACGCCTTCGGCAATATGGCCAAAATCAACAACACCATGATCGTGCCGGGCAATGTGGCCGACGTGGCAACGATGATCGGCACGGCGATGAATACGCTGAATACGATTAAGGCCGGGGGTGGCACGGCACCGGTACCAGGGGCGCGGTAGGCAAAAAAGCGTCGCGCGTACACGGACTTGCCTGGAGATGCCGCCTCACTATTTCATCAGGCGGGGTCAATCACTGTGCATAAGCTGGCAGGCTGAAATGAAAACGGGACGCCTTGGCGTCCCGTTTGTTTGATTACCGCGTCAAACGTTACTGCGTGCTTTACGGCATCCAGACGCGAACAATGCGCTGCGGTTGCGCGTCTGACGCCGTCGATGCGCCTGCGGCGGTGGGCGCTGAGGGAATCAGTTTATCCAGGTCAACGCGCGGTTCTGTTGCTGCCGGTTTCTGTGCCGCGTCACGCGCCGGCGGTTGGCTATCGGCAGGAGCGCCGGTAATCAGGTGCCACGGTGTGCCAACGCCGTCAGCACCAGCGGTATTCGGGAACGGGCTGGCATCGGTGCGCGGCTTCACTTTGATGTCGGCGTCGTCATCCTTATCAAGCGGCGGCGAACCATCGTGTACGAGATTGCGGCGGCGTTGCAGATAGGCGTCGCGCAGGAACTCATAGGGATCCAGCGCGGCGGCCTCCAGAATCTTCGAGGTGTCGAGCAGATCCGCGCGTTGACTGAGCAAGCGCACGCCCCACAGCACATTGCGCGCACGCATGGAATTGACGTAGGTTAGCGGATCGGTCCTGTAATCGACGAAGCGGCCCGCGGCGTCGCGCAGATTGCTCGGCCCGGCGAACGGGAGCACGAGATAGGGGCCATCGCCAACGCCCCAGTAACCCAGGGTTTGACCAAAATCCTCGTTATGCTTTTCCAGGCCAAGGTTGGTGGCGACATCCATAAAGCCCAGCACGCCTACGGTGGAATTGACCACCACGCGACCCAGGTCGGAAACAGCGTTGACGATCTTGCCTTGTAGCAAATTATTCAGTGCGATGAGCACGTCGTTGATGTTGGCGAAAAAATTGCTGATGCCGGTGCGCGCGAATGAAGGCAGCACCGCGCGGTAGCCTTCGGCGAGCGGTTTTACAATGGCGATATCGAGGCCGTCGTTAAAGCTGTAGATGGCGCGGTTCATGGGCTCAAGCGGATCGCTCGGCGTTGTGGTTGCACAACCGCCCAAAAACGTGAGTGACAGTACCATGCACAGCACGGCAGCTTTGAGGCGGCGCGGCAACGTGGTGATAATCGACATAAAGTAATACCTTGTTTTTCTGGTTTAGCTGTTTGTTATGAAACAATTATAACAATACTACCGTGGCTCGATAGGCACTAATACCTGACATGGTGGGTGGCCGTTAACGCTGTGTGTTTTATGCAAAACATGCGCCGGGCTCGGCAAGCGGCAGGGCAGATATCTTTGTATTTACGTAACTATTTGTTTTTAAACAATAATTTTATAAAGTAGCCCCGCGAAAGCGACTCCTTTGGTAAAATCAATGTCCGCGCAGTGCGGTTCGCGCGCGCTGCGGATTCGCATTCCTGTTCTCATTCCATCGCCCATTCGAGGTTTTCATCATGCTAGATACAGTCAAATCCACCGTGCAGTTAAAAGACATGAGCCTGTTCCGTCAACAGTGCTACATCAATGGCGCGTGGGTCGATGCCGATGATAAATCCACACTCACGGTTTACAACCCGGCGGATGGATCGCTGGTGGGCACGGTGCCGAAAATGGGCGCAGCCGAAACAAAACGCGCCATCGAAACCGCACACGACGCCTTCAAACTGTGGCGCGCGAAAACCGCAAAAGAGCGCGCGGCCCTGCTGCGTAAATGGTTTGAGTTGATGGTGGCCAACACCGAAGACCTGGCGATACTGATGACGCTGGAGCAAGGCAAGCCGCTGGCTGAATCGCGCGGTGAAATCGGCTATGGCGCATCGTTTATCGAATGGTTTTCCGAAGAAGCCAAGCGCGTGTATGGCGATGTAATTCCGGCGCAGGCGCCCGACAAGCGCATCGTCGTTATCAAGCAGCCGATCGGCGTGTGTGCGGCGGTGACGCCGTGGAATTTCCCCAATGCGATGATTACGCGCAAGGCGGGGCCGGCGCTCGCCGCCGGTTGCACCATGGTGATTAAGCCGGCGTCGCAGACACCGTTTTCGGCGCTGGCGCTGTGTGAGCTGGCCGAGCGCGCAGGCATACCCAAAGGCGTGATCTCGGTGATTACCGGCGCGGCCGGCCCGGTGGGAAAAGAGCTCACCACGCATCCGCTGGTGCGTAAATTCACGTTCACGGGCTCGACGGAAATCGGCAAGCTGCTGATGGCGCAGTGCGCGAGCACGGTGAAAAAAGTCTCGCTTGAACTCGGCGGCAACGCGCCATTTATTGTGTTCGACGACGCGGATATTGATTCCGCCGTTGAAGGTGCGATGGCTTCCAAGTTTCGCAACACCGGGCAAACTTGCGTGTGCGCGAATCGCCTTTTTGTGCAGGACGGGGTTTACGATCAGTTTGCCGCCAAGCTCGCGGCGAAAGTCGCGGCCATGCCCGTCGGCAACGGCATGGAAGCCGGGATGATGCAAGGCCCGTTGATTGACAAGAATGCGGTGTTGAAAGTCGAAGAACACATTGCCGATGCGTTGAGTAAGGGCGCGCGCGTGGTCACCGGCGGCAAGCGCCATGCCAAGGGCGGTCAGTTTTTTGAGCCGACGGTGCTGGCGGATGTGACGCCGGACATGAAAATCACGCACGAAGAAACCTTCGGCCCGGTGGCGCCGCTGTATCACTTTAAGACTGAAGCCGAACTGCTCGAACGCGCCAACGATACCGAATTCGGTCTGGCGGCGTATTTCTACAGTCGCGATATCGGCCGCATCTGGCGCGTGGCGGAAGGTTTGGAGTCGGGCATAGTCGGCATCAACGTTGGCATCATCTCGACTGAAATCGCGCCGTTTGGCGGGGTGAAAGAATCCGGCATTGGCCGCGAAGGTTCGAAGTACGGGATCGAAGAATTCCTCGAAGTGAAATACCTTTGCATGGGCGATGTAACGAAGTAAAATATTGTTTTAAAACAAATAGTTACGTATTATCGTTGTTTCCTCTCCCCGCGACCGCTTCGCGGGGAATTTTTTCTCCGGAACTGCTCATGAAAAACGCTCCCAAAATTTATCTGGTTCACGCCGCTGAAGTATCAATAGCGCCCGTCGTCACGAGTTTTCGCGCGGCGTGGCCCGAAGCGCGCATTGCCAATTTGCTGGAAGACGCCTTCATGCCCGATCTCGCCGCCGATGGCCGCTTGACGGACAAAATGATCGGTCGCTTTGTGCATATCGGCGAGTACTGCGTGAAGGCGGGCGCCGATGCGATTTTGTTTGCGTGCTCGGCGTTCGGCCCGGCGATTGAAGAATGCCGCCGCCAGTTGAAGATTCCCGTGTTGAAACCGAACGAGGCGATGTACGAGCAGCTCGTTGCCCAGGATTGCAGCGTGAGTTTGCTGGCGACGTTTCCGCCGTCGATACCGTCGATGGTGACGGAGATCAACGACATGGCGAAAACGGCGGGCACCCATGTGAAGCTTGCAACGCATCTGGTCGAAGGCGCGCTCGCCGCGTTGCAGAGTAACAACCCCGACGAGCACAATCGCCTGATCGTTGAACTTGCGGCCAAACAGCAGTGCGACATTATCGCTTTCGCGCAGTTCTCGATGGCGCCGGTGCTGAAATTCGCCGCCGCGCGCACCCATACGCGGATACTCACCACGCCCGACAGCGCCGTGGCGAAGTTAAAAACCATGCTGGCTTAGCGCGTTGTTATGCCTGTCACTGCCGCCAAGGTCACAGCCCTTTATCGTTACCCGGTAAAAGGTTTCACGCCGGAGCGCTGCGAACGCCTCACCGTGTTGCCCGGCGGACGGGTGGCCGGCGACCGTGTGCTCAATTTCCGTTTCGCCGATGCGCCGGTGGCAGACAACGCGTGGTGCCGCAAATATCACGGCGTGGTGCTGGCGAATACGCCGGGGCTGGTGCGGCTGAATGTGCGTTTCGACGAGCAAGCGCAGCGGCTGCGCATCGCGTTTGAAAATCACGTGCTGGCCGATGACACGCTCGATGAGGCAGGCCGTCAGCGATTGGTGGACGCCATTACCGGCTACGTGTTGTCGCTCGACGAAAATCCGTTGAAAGGCCAACCCACGCGGCTGCCGTTGAAGCTGGCGGGGGACGGCGCCACGCCGCGTTATCAGGACAACGAAGCAGGACAGGTCACGCTGCACAGCCGAGCGAGTCTTGCGTCCGCGGGGGCGGCGCTGGGTGACGCAAATCTTGACGAGGCGCGCTTTCGTCACAACATCGTGATTGAAGGCATCGCCGCGTGGGAAGAACAAGCGTGGGCGGGCCGCAAGCTGCGCGTGGGTGGTGTCGAGTTTGAAACCGTCGTGCCCAAGGTGCGTTGTCTGGCCACCCACGCAAATCCGTTGACCGGCGAGCGTGATCTGGAGGTGATGCAAACACTGGTGCGGGCGTTTAAACAGAAACAGCCGACGTTCGGCGTGGGCCTGCTCTCGAAGGCAGGTGGTGATATACACGTAGGTGATACCGTCATTCCGGCGTAGGCCGGATTCCAGGTTGTAACCCGATCCGCAGGATCATGGTTCAGCATGCCGCGCATGAGCCTACGCACGGGATTCCGGCCTGCGCCGGAATGACGGGGTTCTTGAGTTTTTTGTCTCTCGCTATCTTCGGCGGCAAAGCGATATTAAGGAATTCCAATGTTCGACGGCTTCAAGCAAACACAAATTCAAACCAGCGACCCGCAAGTCAAAATCAATTTGCGCTACGGGGGCAATGGCCCGCCAATCCTGCTGTTGCACGGCAACCCGCTGACGCATGTGCATTGGCATCGAGTGGCGCCGCGGCTGGCGGAAAAATTCACCGTGGTGTGCGCCGACCTGCGCGGCTACGGCGACAGCAGCAAACCGCGCGGCACACCCGATCACATGAACTATTCGTTCCGCCGCATGGCGCAGGATCAGGTCGAAGTCATGCAGCATCTGGGATTCGACAAATTCTGTGTTGCCGGTCATGACAGAGGCGGACGCACGGCGATACGCATGGCGCTCGATCACCCGGACAAAGTGAAAAAACTCGCCAGCTTTGATGTGCTGCCCACGCATTACATCCTCACCCACATCAACCTGCAATGGGCGGTGAATTCCTATCACTGGTGGTTCATGGCGCAGCCGTACGATCTGCCCGAAAAACTCATCGCCGGGCACGAGGATTTTTACATCCTCAAAAAACTCACCACCATGGGTATCGGCAAAGGCGGCTTCACGCAGGAGGCGCTGGATGAATACGCGCGATGCTGCACGGCAGAAAACATCCACAGCGTGTGCGAAGACTATCGCGCCAATGTCAGCGTGGATTTTGAAATGGACAAGGCCGACTTTGAAGCAGGCCGAAAAATTCAATGCCCCACGTCGGTGTATTGGGGGCAACTGAGCCATACCGAAAAGTTTTTCAGCCCGCACGAGGCGTGGCCGCCGTACGCGTCCCACATCGTAAAGATGCAGGGACTGCCGTGCGGCCACTATCCGGCCGAACAAGTGCCGGACACGGTGTACGCTGAACTGGCGGCGTTTTTCAAGGATGGATCGTAGTAAAAAATGTCAATAAAAACAAATAGTTATGTTATTTATGCAGGGGTGATGTTATGCGCCGCGATTGCACATGGCGCCGAGTTTCCCGAGCGCCCGGTGCGCATGATCGTGCCCTATGCCCCCGGCGCGGGGCAAGACATCACCGGCCGTCTGCTGGCGCAGCGGCTTACCGACGCATGGGGCCAGCAAGTGGTGGTCGATAACCGCCCCGGCGCGGGTTCCAACATCGGCTCCGAAATCGGCGCGCGCGCCCCCGCCGATGGCTACACGCTGTTGCTGGCAAACGAAGCGATGGCGATTAACGCCACGCTCACCAAAAAACTCGCGTTCGATCCGCTGCGTGATTTGGCGGCGGTGAGTTTGATTGTGATTAACCCGCGCATTTTCGTGGTTCATCCCGGCGTGCCGGCGAACAATATTAAAGAACTGATTGGCTTCGCGCGCACCAAGCCGGGCGGCGTGAGCTATGGCTCGTCGGGCGTGGGCACCGGGCCGCATCTCGCGGCAGCGTTGCTCGCGAGCATGGCCAAAGTGGAAATGACCCACGTGCCGTACAAAGGCGTGGCGCCCGCGATGACCGATTTGTTGGGCGGACAGATTCAGTTGATTGTTTCGACCGTGTTGTCGGCGATGCCGCAGATACAAAGCGGCAAATTGCGCGGGCTGGCGGTTACCACCGTCAAACGTTCGAGCGCATTGCCCAACGTGCCGACGGTGGCGGAAAGCGGCGTGCCCGGTTACGAAGCGACAGCGTGGTCCATGCTGATGGCGCCGGCGCAGACCCCGCGCACGCTCGTTACCCGCATACACTCCACCACCGCGCGCGCGATTGACAATGCCGAGGTGCGCAAGCGTTATGCGGCTGAAGGCGGCGAGGCGGTCGGCTCAACGCCGGAGGCCGCCGTAAAATATTTAGCAGCGGAAATTCAGCGCTGGGCCAAAGTCATCAAGGAAGCGGGCGTGCGATCGGAGTGATGCCTCCGGTTACGGCCGGATGTACGGGAGCGCCCGCTCGGTGAATTCGGGGTGTTCGGGAATCCGTGATGCACCGTCCTGCACGGTTCACGGCGAGCACCGTGCTATTATTAATTCGGTACGAACAAGGTTTCAGAATATGGTTTCATTCTGCTGCGCAGGCCACTCGCGGATCGCGGAAATAGCTTTTGATGCGCCCTGGGTTACCCTTGACTCTCTGCATATGCTAATTAGCTGCGGCTCTAAGTCCGGCCTGGCCCCGTAACGTAATGAAATCAGTGCTGCACGAAATAATAGTGTCGCGGTCAACGCCAGCGCCAACGCGGTCGACTTTCGGTACATGCTTGTTGCGTTCTGCACTGGCAGTACTCGTCGTGCTCACAGGGCTGACAGGATGCACCGCGCCTGCCGATCATCCAGCGCTTAAGAATGCTCAGTTACCGCCGCTCATTCCAGCGCACCGTTTTGCCTATCGCCCCGATGGGCAACGCGGCTATCAGCTCTCGCCGGATGGTCGCAAGCTGGCGTGGATCGGGCCGTCGCACCTGCGCAGCGCGCTGTTTGTGCGCAACAATGATTCCGGCGAAGTGCGCCGGTATCGCGTTCTGACCGGCGCCTTGCAGTGGACGCCTGACAGTCGTCGCCTGCTGTCCGCCGGCACCGACACATCGGGCGCCGAAAACACCCACATCTACATGCTGGATACCGACGATCCAGACGCAACTGCGGTGGATTTGACGCCCTACCCGGGGGTCAGAGCCACCATTCACCAGATTCCCGCCGCCGACCCCGCGCAGTTGCTTGTCTATCACAATCGCCGCGACCGAAAGTTATTCGATCTCTATCGTATCGATCTCAACACACGTAAGGAAACACTGGTCGCCAACAATTCCGGCAATGGCGTAGCGCCGATTACCACACACGACGGCAGATTCAAGGGCTGGCAGCTATCGCGCGAGGCGCAACGCACGGTAGAAGAGCGCAGCAAGCCGCGCCTGGAACGTCAGCCTGAATTACTGAAAAAACCGGACGAAACCTTCAACGCGCTGGGCGCCAGCGCGGATGGCACTATCGTGTGGGCGTTGTCCAATCGCGGCCGCGACCGCGTTGCGCTGGTTGCCGCGCACCCTAAGCTCCAATGGGAGAAGGTCGTATTCGACGATCCGCGCGTGGATGTGACCAAGGTAACGATGAGCCGCGTGATCCATGCACCACTGATCGCGTACGCGCAGCCCGGCCTGCCGCAGGCGGTGATCCTCGATCCCGCACTGCGCGAAGACCTCGACGGACTATTGAAAGCGGAGGGCAGCGATCCCTTCGCTCTCGAGATGATCAGCGCCGACGCGGCCGAGAAGCGCATGGTCATTTTGATCTACACCGGCACGACACGGCGCTATTACCTTCTTGATCGGTCGCGCCGCGCGTATACCCTGCTTGCCGAGGACGCAGTCGAAGACAATGCACAATCGCCGGCGGCTTTGCAGCCGGTTACGATCGCGAGTCGCGATGGTTTGCAGCTACACGGCTATCTCACGCTGCCGCATGGCGTCGCCGCGAAGCGGCTGCCGATGGTGTTATTAGTGCATGGCGGGCCGTGGATGCGCACGGGCAATCCTTACCGGTCGGAGGATGCGGACAATGCGCGGTTTCTGGCGAATCGCGGTTACGCTGTCCTGCAGGTGGATTTTCGCGGCTCAACCGGATACGGCAAGCGTCTTCTCACCGCCGCTGTCGGGGAGTTCGCGGGCAAGATGCAGGAGGATCTGCTGGATGCCGTGCGCTGGGCGGTGGACGGCGGCATTGCCGATCCGACCCGCGTCGCCATTATGGGATGGAGCTACGGCGGCTACGCCGCGTTGGTGGGAATGACGATGACACCGGAGAAATTCGCCTGCGGGATTTCACTCGGCGGCCCGACCGATCTGGCGTCACTGATCGAATCGTTCCCGCCGTACTGGAAAACGGATCTTTCGATGTGGCACGACTACGTCGGCAACCCGGCGATTGCGCTGGATCGCGAAGACATGACGCGCAAGTCCCCGCTGACTCATGCAAACAAACTGCAAAGCCCGCTGCTGATCGTGCATGGCGCGAAGGACGTGCGCGTGCGCATCGACCAGTCCGAACGCATGGTCGCCGCGCTCAAGAGCGCCGGCAAGCCCGTCACATACCTGCCTATCGCGGACATGGGCCACGGCGCAAGCTGGTGGGTGCATCGGCTCGCGTTTTTGCGCAGGACGGAAGATTTTCTGCACGGCTGTCTGGGCGGGCGAGCAAGCCGCTTCGATCCGTATGACGCTATCGCGTGGGTGTGGCAGCGGGTTTCAGGGTAACGGTGTTGAGATTTAACGTCGAGTAAGCGGGCGCGGCTGTTCGCGCTCCGCTTGAGTGATGGAGTTAGGCACTGGATTTGATGCCCATGCTAGTTTGCAAGACCTGATCCCTTCGCGGTCGGCCACGAACTGGGCATAACGTGTCTGCGCCAGACTGCGGCGCGCGGCAAATTGCGCCAGTAATCCATCAACCGCTAAATGGCTCGATAGCTGCTCCACCGCCAGTTGGCGGCGTGTTTGACCATGCCCGCGCGTACCGGGTTCAGCACCACGTAGCGCGCCAACTCCAGCAGATAAG
>JAYVQD010000538.1:0-14567 GCA_043777275.1 Nitrosomonadales bacterium | reverse complement strand
GAGCGCAGATGGTTCCACAGACCGCTGATGATGACCTCGAACACGTGGATCAATACAAACACCACCAGCAGCCATGCAAAAATAAAATGCAGCGTGCGTGCCGACTGGCGGCCGCCTAATAGATCAACCCAGCCCGGAAAGATGGAATTGAGCCACGGCGACATCGCCCAGCCCGCGACAATAATCCCCGGCAGCAGCACAAATATCACCGCGATGTAGGCGAGCTTTTGCAGCACGTTATAGCGCTTGGCGTCTTCACCCTGCGGATGCTTGAACAGCAGGTGATCCTTGATCGAGCCGCCGATGCCGCGCCAATCGGTTGTGGTGGGCAGCAGATCGCGCTTAAGGTGCCGGCTCGCAGCCGAGTGCAGCACATAGGCAACGCCGTTAATCACAAACAGCCACGCAAAGAAAAAATGCCACGCCCGCGCATCCGCCAGCGAATAGAAACCGGGGATCGTCATCCAATGCGGAAACGCCACGTCGCTGGGCTTGCCCTCGGGCCCGGTCGATGCGCCGAGCAGTCCGGTGGTATTGAACTCATAGCCGAACACGCGTGTGATGCCGGCCAACTGGCCCGTTCCGTCCGTGGCTACGCGCGAGGTGATTTGCAGCACGGGCTTGCCGGTGTCCGAGGTATGACCCCAATCGAGCGACGGGTGCGCGTTGAAAATCATCAATCCGCTCATCAATAATATCGTCAGCGAAACCACGTTCGTCCAGTGCATGATGCGCACCGGCAAGGTGTGGCGGTAGTAGAGGTAACTCGATGGCGCGGTGGCCGCGACAGTGACGCTCATGTGATCCCCTCAGACTGGCTAAGGGATATGTCGCGCGAAACCGGCATTACTTACGGATGCCGTCAGTGCGGCGTAAAGGCGAACCGAAGGTGAACTAAAGGCGAACGTTGCGAAAATTAAAAACTGTTTAAAAACAAATACTTGCATAATACCGTCATGGCTTCGCGTTTACGGTTTTTTCGCCAGCAACGCACTCCAGCGGGTGATTTCCGATTGCAGGAATTTGCCGAACTCCTCGGGCGTGCTGGACTTGGTGACGAGACCCATATCGCCGAAGCGTTTGCTCAAGTCGGGATTGGCGAGCGCCGTGCGGATTTCGGTATTGAGCTTCTGCACGATGGCGCGTGGTGTGCCGGCGGGGGCGAACACGCCGCCCCAACTGGCGAAATCGTAGCCGGGCACGCCGGACTCGGTCGCTGTCGGCAGGTCAGGAAAAGACGGATTACGTTGCGGCGTGGTGACGGCGAGCGCGCGCAGCAAGCCGCCACGGATGTGCGGCGCGCCGGCGGCGAGCGGATCGATCATGTACGAAATGCGGTTGGCAATCAGATCGGGGTGCGCGGCGGAGCTGCCTTTGTACGGCACTTCGGTCATGTTACCGAGCCCGCCCGCCACCTGCGCAAACAGCAGCGTGGCCAATTGCTGCGGGCTGCCGAGGCCGGTGGTGCCATAGGTAATCTTGCCGGTGTTGCTCTTGATGAACTTCAAGAGTTCCGGCAGCGTTTTCGCCGGCGACTGCGGGCTTACCACAAACACATAGGGCGTGAGATGCGTCAGCGACACCGGCGTGAAATCCTTCACTGGATCGAACGGCAGGTCGGTCATCAAAATCTGTATCGTTGCCATATTGGCCGCCGCCTGTAACAGCGTGTAGCCGTCAGGCTCGGCTTTTGCCACCAGCGCCGCGCCGAGGGTGTTGGATGCGCCGGGGCGGTTGTCGATCACCACGGGTTTACCGAGCGAGGCGGCAAGCCGCTCACCGAGTAAGCGCGCCACAATGTCGCTCGGGCCGCCGGTGGTGACGGGCACGATCAAGCGGATGCTCTTGTTCGGATACGTCGTTTGACCCTGTGCAACAGGGGCAACCAGCGGCGAAACGGCGATTGTGAATGCGAATGACGTGGCGGCGATCAGGTGGTGGCGCATCAACTTGTCCCCTTGATTTTATAGTGTGACAGCGGCTGGCTAGAATACCGCCGATTCGCTATTGCAACAATAACGAAAAACGGAGTTTGAAAGTATCGATACCCCGATTACTATAGCGGCGACGCTTGTTTACGGACCTGCCTACACACCATGTTCAACTTGTTACGCAAAAAGACCGAACCTCCGCATTTCGCCAGGTTGCGGGAAATTCCGCTGTTCGCCGATCTCACCCACCGCGAACTGGGCATCATCCAGGAGTTGCTGCAACAGCGTGACTATGTGAAAGATGAAATCGTGTTTGACGAGGGCGAAGAAGGTCAGGCGATTTATTTTCTGTTTTCGGGCAAGGTGTTGATTTGCCGCCAAGGCCGGCCCTTGGATGGCGCCATCGCCGAGCTGCCGGCCGGCCAGTTTTTTGGTGAGCTGGCGCTGTTGGACAACTCGCCGCGCATGGCCCAGGTGCGCGCAGCCGAAGACTGCACTATCGCTGCGCTGTTCCGCGAAGACTTTTTAAAGCTCCTGGAAACCCATGCCAAAGTGGCTTCCAAAATCTCGCTGCAACTCTCGCGCCACATCGGCAAACGCCTGCGCGAAACCATACACCGATACGTGCTGTAAATGAATCTCGACTCCTCATCCCCCGGCCCGATTACCTGGTGCGGCATTCTCGCGGTCACTTGCCTGTTGCTGTTTTTGCTGCAAAACATTTTGTGGCTGGTGGTACCGTTCTTTCTCGCCCTGGTGCTCTACTACCTGCTCGACCCCTTCGCCGAGAAGATGATTTTGTCAGGCTATACCCATCGTTTCGCCGCCGGCACCCTTTCGGGCATTTTTTTGTTGGCGACGATCAGCCTGCTGATGTTTCTGTATCCGCTGGTCATCTCCAATCTGGATAGCTGGCAGGACACGTTGTCGCGTTACCTGGCCGGTGGCTACTCGCTGATCGACATTGTGTTGAAAGGCCTGGAGCAGCAATTCAGCTTTGCACGCAACGCCCAATTGGCCGATTCCGTGCGCGACAACATGGCCTCGCTGCAAAGCAGTTTTGCCGAGCGTTATCTCGGATCGCTCATCATGACGCTTGCCGCCTGGCTGCCGTCGCTATTGTTGATTCCGCTGGTCACCTATTTTTTGCTCAAGGAAGGCAACCACTTCCGCCAGTTTTTGGGGCGCGCAGTGCCCAATGCTTTTTTTGAAAGAACCCTGTACTTAAGCTACGCCATCGACCGCGCCGCACGGCTTTATTTCGTGGGGCTGATTAAACTCACTGCGATTGATACGCTGATGCTGACGGTTGGTTTCTGGTTGTTGGGTTTTCCAGCCCCGATTTTTCTGGGTATCGTCGCCGGTATTCTCGGGCAAGTGCCGTATGTGGGGCCTTTGGTTGGCCTGATCATTGCGCTGCTGGTTTCAGGTACCGATTTCCCTGGCAACGTGAGCATAGCCTACAGCGTGGTAGCGTTGTTTTTGCTGATACGCCTGCTGGACGACTTTGTGTTCATCCCCAGCGTCGTGGGAAAAAGTCTGAATTTGCATCCACTGCTTTCCATTTTGATGCTGTTTGCCGGCGGCGCCATCGCGGGCATTGCAGGGCTTATGCTGGCGCTGCCCCTACTCGGTGTCGTGCTGCTGCTGGGTCAAACGCTGGAGATACTATTGACCGACCCGCGGCTGCGCGCGCGTCATGCTTACGCCAGGCAACTGCGCGACATTGCTGCCCGGCGCGATTTGATTCTGCCGGCGTCTGCCGCGGGGCCGGGCACGCAACAGCCTGAGTCAACAAGGTGATTTTTTAAAGCAAGCGCGGGGTGCGCTTACCTACGGTTTCTTCGCCGTTACCGCACGCCAGCGCGCGATCTCCGATTGCAGGAATTTGCCGAATTCCTCGGGTGTGCTGTGCTTGGCCACCAGACCCATATCGCCAAAGCGTTTGCGGATGTCCGGCAATGCAAGTGCCGCACCGATCTCAGCGTTGAGTTTCAGTACGATTACGCGCGGCGTGCCGGCGGGCGCGAATACGCCACCCCAGCTTGCGAAATCGTAGCCCGGCACGCCGGCCTCGGCTGCCGAGGGCACCTCCGGAAATGACGGATTCCGCTGCGGCGTGCTGACCGCCAGCGCGCGCAGCAACCCCGCGCGGATATGCGGCGCTGCGGCGGCGAGCGGATCGATCATGAAGGTGATTCGGTTGGCAATCAGATCGGGATGCGCGGGCGTGCTGCCTTTGTACTGCACTTCCGTCATGCCCGGCAGTCCGCCGGACATCTGCGCCAACAGCAGTGTGGCCAACTGATGCGGGCTGCCCGGCCCGGTAGCGCCGAAAGTGATTTTGCCGGGATTGCTTTTGATGTGCTTTAACAACTCCGGCAGGGTTTTTATCGGCGACTGCGCACTCACCAGAAACACGTACGGCGTGATGTGCGTCATCGACACCGCAGCAAAATCCTTCACCGCATCGTACGGCAGGTCCGGCACATTGATCGGATTGATCGCCATGTTGGCTGCCGCCTGCAGCAGCGTGTAACCGTCGGGGTCGGCTTTCGCCACGATATGCGAGCCGATGATCTGTGATGCGCCGGTGCGGTTGTCGATGACCACCTGTTTGCCGAGCGCCTGCGTGAGCTTGTCGCCGAGCAGTCGCGCCACGATATCGCTCGGCCCGCCGGTCGGCGAGGGCACAATCACGCGGATGTTTTTCACCGGATAAGCCGTCTGGCCGTGTGCGGTGAGTGACGCAGCAGCGAACGCGAATGATGCAGCGGCGATCAGCAGGGGACGCATGGGCTTTTCTTCTCGATGGTGGCGCGGCGTTTGTGGCGTCAAGCGTTACCCACCACCCGCACGGTCTCTGACTGCGGGTCATGTGCATGCCTGAGTGGTGCTTCAGCCGCCGCGTTGGCGCCGGCGACGCGACCGAACACGATGCATTCCGCGAGATTGCCGCCGCCCTGATAGACAAACTGGAACGCCGAGTTGATTTCACCGGCCGCGTACAGCCGCGGAATCGGCTTGTCATCCCAATCCAGCACTTCGCGCCGCGCATTGGAGCGCAAGCCGCCCTTGGTGTTGGGGCCGCCCGGATACAGCGGGATCGCGAAGTACGGCGGCTTGTTCACCGCGCCCATGGTGTTGGGTTCGGCGCTGAAGTCAGGGTCGTTGCCCGCCGCGCAATAACGATTCCATTTCTCGACTTGCTGCGACAGCGCTTCGGCATCCATCAACTCTTTATTGTCAGGATGCGCGCGTATTTTTGCCGCCAGTTCGGCAATGGTTGCGCCCTGCAAAATCCAGCCGTTGTTCAAGGCGTTCTGATTGCCTTTGTCCCAATCGATATCGTTGTAGGCCGCGGCAGCCGTGCTCACGAGGGCGCCGCTGTTGAACAGCGTGGAATCAAAAATCATCCACGACGGAATGCGCGGATAGGTCAAGGTCACCGTGTCGAAGTGCAGCGCCTCTTTGTAAAAAATATAGCGGCTGGGGTCCTTGGTAATGCGCCGCTCGGCAGCATAGCGCTGCCCCAGATTATCGACCACAATTTCATTGGGTTTTCCCACGCTGGAGGTGTTGAGACCGATTTTCAGGCCATGTCGCCGCTCCGGAATCGCGCAAATCACCCGCCCCGCAACACTGCTGACCTTGGACAGTGCCGCGCCGATCTTCAGTGCCATGCGAATGCCGTCGCCGGTATTGGCGGGCGAGCCATAGAACGCCCAGCCTTCCTTGCCGGGGCCGTCCAGAAACGCCTTGCGCATGCGGATGTTGTACTCGAAGCCGCCGCTGGTAATGATCACCGCGCGGCGCGCGTGATAAACGATGTGTTGGCCCTCGCGCACCGCTTCAACGCCGGTCACTTCGCCGTTGTCGTTTACGCGGAGACTTTGCGCCGCCGTCTCGTAATGAACCGGAATTTTTCGCGACTGCACGCCCGTCAACAAACAGGCGTGAAACGCTTCGCCGGATTCTTTCTGTGATTTGGCTGCGTCCTTGGTATTGTCGTTTTCTCCAATGGCGTATGCGGTGCCGTAGGTGCTTCTCAAGCAAGCGTACTGTGCGCGTTCCGCGCCAGGGAAATCCTCAAACGCCGCGCCCGCGCTGCCGAAGGTTTTGAACAGCGGATCGAGGCCGCGCATAAAGGCTTCATTCTGCGGCGCATACGTCGCCCACGCGTGGGCCAGATCGTCGGAGAATTCCGGCTGCTCGCCTTCAAGTTTGTGCGGCAGATTTTCGCCGCTGAACATGGCCTTGGCGTAGGCCTTGATCGATTCGAAATCACCCTCGGGACTGGGGCTGTGAAAGCCGCCGCCGCTCATGCGCGAGTTGGAGTAATGCTTTGCCTCCGGCTGCTTTTCGAGAAGGATGGCCTCGACACCGGCATCGTGCGCTGCTATCGCGGCGCACGCGCCAGCAGCGCCGAAGCCGATGATTACAATGTCAGCGTGATGTTCAATCATGGGCTTTGGTTTCATCCGGGGATTCAATGTTCGCAAGCGGCAGCACGCATCGCGCCGCGCCCGTCAAGCATCCAAAAGTTTTTTAAAGGGTAGATAATGAATATCTTACCGCGAATAATGCGACGCTACGCAGCGCTACGCAAAGCGCCACCGCAGGCGAGTTCGCATTGCGGTAGCATTGCCGTCCAACACAACCCTAAATCGAGGAATAAAATGCCAACCATTGCGCGCCATCCCACTATCGTTCGCGCGCTCTTGTTTTCGTGCTGCGCTATTGCCGCAGCAACCTTTGCGGTTGCCGCTGACAATTACCCCAGTCGGCCGGTGCGCATTATTACGCCCGCGGCACCCGGCGGCACGACGGATTATCTGGCGCGCCTGCTTTCCGCTCGGCTCACCGAAACGTGGAAGCAGCAGGCCATCGTCGACAATCGCGCCAGTGCCTCGGGCGTGAATGCGGCTGAGATTACCAAAAATTCCGCGCCCGACGGCTACACTTTGTTTCTGGTCTACCACCAGCACACCGTGAACGCCGCCATCATGCCCAAGCTGCCCTACCATCCGGTCAATGATTTCACGCCGATCACGCAGATGACCGAGGCGGCGTTATTGCTGATCGTCAACCCCGCGCACCCCGCCAAGTCGTTGAAAGAGTTTGTGGATTGGAGCAAGGCCAGCAAAGAGCCTATCAATTTCGGCTCGGCGGGCATCGGCAGCGGTGGTCACATGGCGGGTGAGCTCTACAAAATGGTGACCGGCATTCAGGCCCAGCACATTCCGTACAAAGGCACCGGGCCTGCGATCGTCGATCTCATCGGCGGCCAGTATCACTTTAACTTTGCCGGACTCGCGGGCGCTCTGGTGCAGACGCGCTCAGGCAAGCTGCGCGCCATCGCTGTGTCCGCCCCCAAACGCCTGAAGGCGCTGCCGGATATTCCCGCCATGGCGGAAGCGCTGCCGGGCTTTGAAGTGGTGGGTTGGTATGGCCTGATGGCGCCCGCCAACCTGCCCAAAGCGCTGCTCACCAAAATACACGCCGATACTGCCGCCTACGTCAAATCGCCGGAGTTCATCAAACGCGCCAGTGCCGACGGTGCGGAAGCCGTGACCAACGATCCGGAAACCTTCCGCCAGTTCATGCTGGCCGATGTCAAAAAATGGGCGGACGTGGTGAAGCGCAGCGGGGCGAAGTTTAATTAGCGGGGCTGCGGGTTTTTGTCAAAAGCATCATGGCCCGACACCGCTCCGGCGCGCACCTCGTCGCGGTAGTGTGCGCGGCGCAGGTGCTGGTGCAGCTCGGCGCTTATTTCTGGCCGGCGCTGTTGCCCGGCATGATGCCGCTGTGGGGGCTGACCAACAGCGAGGCGGGCTGGATCACGGCGATGTTTTACGGCGCCTATCTGCTGACGGTGCCTATTCTCGTGACACTGACCGATCGCATCGATGCGCGGCGGGTGTATTTGTTTGGCGTGGCCTGCACCATCATCGCGCACCTGTTGTTTGGTCTGCTGGCTGAAGGCTTCTGGTCGGCGCTGGTGTTGCGCGCGCTGGCGGGTATTGGCTGGGCGGGCACTTACATGACGGGCTTGAAGCTGCTCGCCGATCAGGTCGATGAAAAACTGATGTCGCGCGCCACCGCCGGGCACGCCGCGAGTATCGGCATTTCCGGCGCAGCGTCGTTTGCGTGTGCCGACCTGTTGAGTGGCGCGTTTGGCTGGCAGTCGGCGTTTCTCGTCGCCGCAACCACCGCGATCATGGCATGGTTGATCGTGGCGCTGCTGGTGCCCTGCCGCACTACGCCGCTGCCGCGCGCGGCGGACGGACACGCGCTGTTTGATTTCAGGCCCGTGTTCCGCAACCGTTCGGCGATGGCGTATGCGGTCGCGTATTGCATCCACACGCTGGAGATGAACGCGCTGCGCGGCTGGGGTGTGGCGTTTCTCGCGTATGTGGCGTTGAGCACCAACACCGCGGCGTTGTTTTCACCCACAACAGTGCTGACTGCGCTGGGTGTGATCGGCACCTTCGCCAGTGTGTTTGGCAACGAAGCCGCCATCCGCTGGGGCAGGGTGAAGCTGATCACGCTGGCGATGCTGGCATCCGTGGCGGTGAGTGCGGGCATCGGATTTTTCGGCACGCTGTCGTATGCGCTGGCGGTGGCGCTGCTGCTGGTCTACGGTCTTGTGGTGTGGCTGGATTCGTCGTCGCTGACCGCGGGCGCGGCGGGCACTGCGGAGCCTTCGCGGCGCGGCGCAACGCTGGCGGTGCATTCGATGCTGGGCTACAGCGGCGGATTTATCGGCCCGCTGATGATCGGCTACACACTCGATCTCGCGGGTGGCATGTCGCGCATGGCGTGGGGCGTGTCGTTCGGGCTGGTGGCGGTGTTGATGCTGCTGGCGCTGCTGGCGTTCAGGTTGATGAGGCCGCGTGCGCTAGGCGGGGATCGCGTTACGCGTTAAAACGCATTCAATCGAGCTGCAGTCCGATCTGCTTGATGATTTTTTGCCAGCGGGCGATATCGCCCGTCAGAAATTCACCGAACTGCTCGGGCGTGTGCGGCGCAAACTCGCCGCCCAGATTGCTCACCAGCCACGTGTTCGTTTGCGGCGTGCTGATGAATCGCGCGATTTCCGTATTGAGTTTGTTGATGATGGGTGCCGGTGTGCCTGCGGTTGCGAACAGGCCTGTCCACAGGCTTGCCTCGACGTTGATGCCTGATTCCAGCAGCGTCGGCACATGGGGAATAGCGGGTGATCGTTTGGCGCTGGTGACGGCCAGCCCGCGCAGTTTGCCCTGCTTCACGAACGGGCCGGGATCCAGAATATTCAGCACGGAAAATCCCACCTCACCGGAGGCCAGCGCGAGCAATGCCGGTGCAGAGCCTTTGTAATCCACCGTGACGGTCTTGATGCCGGTGGCAGCGTTGAACATTTCCGCACCCATATGAGCGGCGCTGCCTTTGCCCACGGTGGCATAAGTCACCTCATTCGGGCGCCGGCGTGCCAGTGCAACCAGTTCCTTCACGTTAGTGACGGGCAGGGTCGCGCTGGTGACAATGTAAAGGCCGCTGATGGCGCAACGGATGATCGGCGCGAACGCGGTAGCGGCGTCGTAACTCAATTTGCGATAGAGAAACCCGGCGGTGTACGTGCTGCTCGAATGCATGATCAGCGTGTAACCATCCGCTGCGCTTTTTGCCACGAACGCGCCGCCGATGGTGCCAGTGGCGCCGGGGCGGTTTTCCACGAGGAAATTCTGTCCGTAGGATTCACCGAGCCTCTGCGCCACCAGCCGCGCGAGCACGTCGGTGGAGCCGCCGGCGGGAAACGGCACGATGATTCTCACCACCTTGGCGGGGTAGTCCTGCGCCGCGGCGCTCATCGCGAGCGGCGCTGACGGTATCAAAAGGGTCGCGAGTATTAACGCTGCGCTGCTGCGGCCTATCAAAGCGGGCTTACTGATTTTGCACGTCATCGTGGTCTCCGATCTACTGAAGCTTGATATTCAGCCGTTTTACCTGCTGCTCGAGCGCGGCGTACTCGCGCGCCATCGATGCGCGCAGTTCCTCCGGCGTCATGCGCTCGGCGGGTTGACTGCCGTCGGCTGCAAGCCGTTGCACCATCTGTGGCGTATGCATGCCATCGTTCACCACGCGATTGATTGCCGTGATAATCGGGCGCGGTGTTCCCGCCGGGGCAAACAGCGCGTAGCGGTTGGTGATCGTGAAACCGGGATAACCCTGCTCGGCAACCGTCGGCAGCTCCGGCAACGCCGCTATGCGCGCTGCGCCCAGCGTGGCCAGGCCGCGAAGCTTGCCGCTTCTGATCGCGCCGCTTGCGGCAATCGCACTCGCGCCCGCGAGATGAATTTCGCCGCCCATCGCCCCGACGATGGCAGGCGCGCTGCCCTTGTAGGGGACAAACAGCAATTTCGCGCCGGATAGCTGTGCCCACCATTCCATGCCCAGATGAATCGTGCCGCCCACCCCCGCGCCGCCCGAGTAGCTGACGGGTTGTGCGGCCGAAAACGCCACCAGTTCCTTCATCGACTTGGCCGGCAAGGTTGGACTGGCGAGCAGGATGTACGGTTGCGTGGAGGTGGCGACGACGGGGTCAAACGCCTTGAGCACATCGAAGGGCACGCGCTTGGTCACGCCCTGAAGCAGCACGGTTTCGCCTTGGCTGAGCAGTGTGTATCCATCCGGCGCGGAACGCGCAACCAGTTCCGTGGCGATCACGCCACCGCCGCCCGACCGGTTGTCGATCACCGCGTTCTGGCCTAAACGATCGGTCAACATCTGCCCGGCGATGCGCGCCATCGCGTCGCCCCCAGCGCCAGGGGCCACGGCCACGATGATGCGGATCGGACGGTTCGGATAACCGTCCGCTTTATCGAACCTATCGTACTTATTCTGCGCCGCCGCCACGCCACTGCACGCGAGCACGGCGGGCGCGAGCCAACAGGCCAACTTTCCGGGGAACTGCATGAACACACCCCCTGCGAAAATGAACGCGATATTTTGCGTTGAGGCGTGCAATGCTACACTGCCGCGCCTGATTTCCAAACACAGAAGAGAAGACACCCATGACCCCCCGCCCCTTGCCGCTTAACGGATACAAAGTACTCGACCTCACCGCCCATCGCGCGGGCCCCACCGCCGTGCGCCAACTCGCCGACTGGGGTGCCGACGTGATTAAAATCGAAGAGCCCGGCGGCCCTGATGTCGATGCCACCGGCAGCCGCCGCAACGGGCCGGATTTTCAGAACCTGCATCGTAACAAGCGCAGCATGACGCTGAATCTGAAATCAGCCGAAGGCAAAAAAATATTTTTCGACATGGCCAAAAACGCCGACGTGGTGGTGGAGAACTTTCGTTCCACCGTCAAACACAAACTGGGCGTTGATTATGAGTCGATCAAAAAGATCAACCCGCGCATCGTCTACGGCAGCATCTCCGGCTTTGGTCAGGACGGCCCGTACGAAGGCCGGCCGGGCGTGGATCAGATTGCGCAGGGCATGGGCGGGCTGATGTCGATCACCGGCCATGCCGGCGGCGGCCCGGTGCGCGTCGGCATCGCCATCAACGACACTTCATCGGGCCTCTTGCTCGCCAACGGCATCGTGCTGGCGCTGCTGGACCGCGAGCGCACCGGCGAAGGCCAGTGGGTATACACCTCGCTGATCGAGGCGCAGATTTACATGCTTGATTTTCAGGCGGCGCGTTACCTCATCAAAGGCGATATCCCCGGCCAGGAGGGCAACAACCACCCCACCGGCACGGGCACCGGCATGTTCCAGACGGCCGACGGCTACATCAACATCGCCGCCGCGGGCGACAAGGTTTGGACACGCTTTTGCGAAGCGGCAGGTCTCGCTGATACGCTGACCGATCCCGATTTCAACACCCCGGCGGCGCGCTCGCAAAACCGCACGGCGCTCAACCTGCGCATCGTCGAAGTCGTGCGCAAGCAAACCAACGCCTACTGGCTCGATGCCATGGAAAAGGCCGCCGTGCCGTGCGGCCCGATCAACACTATCGACAAAGTGTTCGCCGATCCGCAGGTAAAACACCTCGGCATCGCCACGCCCATCGATCATCCGAAATACGGCAAACAAACCGTCGTCGGCCAGCCGATCCACATGAGCCGCTATCCGCAACCGGAAAAGTTAAAACATACGCCCGATTGCGGCGAGCACACGGACGAAGTGCTCAACAGCCTCGGCTATGATCAGACGGCGATCACGGCGTTGCGCGCCAAGGGTGTGGTGTAGGTGGCAGTGGATTTGGTCGCGCGTGCGTTGGCGCCGAAAGAGAAAATTGCAGTATGACGCGGACGAAAAATAGAAACGGTGTTTGAAATTTCCCCAACCAAACCTACGGAGCAACCCATGGCAGACCTGTTGGAATCAATCGAAGACGGCGTGGCCGTACTTACCCTGAACCGCCCCGAGGCGTTGAATGCGCTGTCGATGGATATTCGCCATGGCCTGCTGAATGCCATGGAGCGCTACGCCGACGACAGCAATGTGCGCTGCATTGTCATCACCGGGGCCGGACGGGCGTTCAGCTCGGGCGGCGACGTGAAGAGCATGGGGGAGCGCAACGCGCGCGGCTATGAGGCGCGCGCGCGGGGCATTCAGTTCTCCAACACCATCTCGATGGCAATGCGCAAGCATCCCAAGGTCATCATCGGCATGGTCAATGGTGTGGCCGCCGGGGCGGGCATGAGCATGTCGCTTGCGTGCGACTTGCGCATCGCCGGCAAGTCGGCGCGCTTTACCACGGCGTTTCTAAAAATCGGCCTCTCCGGCGACTGGGGCGGCACCTGGACGCTAACCCGCCTGGTGGGCACGGGCAAGGCGCGCGAACTTTTTCTGCTGCCCGACATGGTCGGCGCGGATGAAGCGTTAAAGCTCGGCATCGTCAACCGTGTGGTCGAAGACGCTGATTTGCGCACCGCCACCATGGACATCGCGCACCGCATCGCCGACATGCCGCAGGTCGCCGTGGCGGCCATCAAGCGCAACCTGTTCGCCGCCGAGACCGAAAGCTTCGTCACCACGCTTGATCACGAAGCGTTCAACCAGGCGCGCTGCTCGCAGACCGAAGATCACGCCGAAGCCGTCGCCGCCTTCAAGGAAAAGCGCAAGCCGGTGTTCAAGGGACGGTAAACCGAACTTCATTTCAAATCCGCGAGATCGTCATCATGATTCACATCAAAGACGGCACTGAGGTGCTCGACAATCTGAATGCGGTGATCTCTCCGGGGACGGGCATCGAACACTGGGGTGCCTCGTATTTTGGTCCGCGTTACAGCACGGTCGAAGTGTCCTCCGGGCGACAAGCACCACAGGCGCTGATGACGCAGATGGCCGCCAACGAAACAATACTGCCGCACTTTCACGGCGTCGCCCAGTTTCAGATTTTTCCGTCGGGCGCGGGGGTGATGGGCAAAACCGACGTGCGCCCGCTCATGCTCCAATACAAGGATCATCACAGCGCCTACGGGCCCCTCGTCGCCGGGCCGCATGGGCTGACGTTTATCGCGGCTGCGCAACCGTATTGGCGATTCCGCGCCGGTGTATCTGAGCAAACCAGGCTACAAGGAAAAGCTGAAACCCAGCAAGCGGCGCAACTGGATATCACCCCATATTGCGTTATCCACAAGGCCGGTTTTGCAGCACCGCAGAAAAGTCTCATGGGAGCCGGTTTTTGAGCCGGAGAAGAAAATTACCGACGAGTTGTCAGCGCAATTGCTGCGGCTCGGCGCCGGCATGTCGGCCATGGGGCCGGACCCCAAGGCCGGCGGCGGCCATTACGTTTTTGTGGCCAACGGCAGTTTGGCGGCCAACGGCCAGAGCCTGCCGGCCGGCTCGATGGTATTCGTTGAGCCCAACGAAGACGCATACGAAATCAAGGCTGGCGGCGTCGGGCTTGAGGCGCTGGTGATGCAGTTTGCGAAGGATGATGATTAGCGCATCAGAAAGGCCGGGCATGGACAACCGTGTGCGGCCGGGTGGCGGTGTGGTTGTCGTAAGCATTGACGATTAAAAAATAATGTAATAAAAACAAACAGTTACGTTGATGTTCGCTTGATCCCGTTTCCATCCTGTGCCAACTTTGGCGGTGCAGCACAATTGCCCGATAGTCAGCGCGTATGGACTGAACGAAGTGAAGCCCAGCGCCGACGGCTGACCGCTTTAGTTGCGTTGACCCACAATGTAGGATGTCCTACAATGGATTTTCAGCACACGGCAATTGAATCCAATGAAACAACAAGTCAGTCTCAGAGACGCAAATCAGCACCTTTCGCGCTATGTCGAGGCAGTGGAGCGAGGCGAAGAGATCATCATTACTCGCCGCGGCAAACCCGTCGCGAAAATTGTACGCGTCGTGAATGACCAACGGTTAACAGCCGCGCAAAAAGTGATTCGCAGCCGCATGCTTGCGCGCATGCGCAAAGGCTACCGTCTGGGCGGTCGCGTGCCCTCGCGCGAGCAGTTGCATGACCGGTAGACGTGTATCGCTGGATACCAATATTCTGGTGTACTCGGTAGACCTTGACGCCGGTAACAAACACGACAAAGCGGTCGAGTTATTTGCGCGGCTAACGCCGTCAAACTGCGTGTTGAGCCTGCAATCGCTGTGCGAATTCTACTCGGCTGT
>JAYVQD010000537.1:0-3703 GCA_043777275.1 Nitrosomonadales bacterium | reverse complement strand
TCTTCCAGTCCACGAAACGCGCCTTCACTTTGGTGGTGATGTAAGAATCATTGGTGCGCGAGGTCATGGCGCTGTTGCCGGCGATTTGCGTCTCGTTGTAGACGCCGCGCACGTTGTCGACGGCGCGCGCGATGCGCTCTGCGTCCTCGCGCGCCGCGGCATTGGGCACCTCGCCCGACAGCAGCACCATCCGGTTGTAGCTGGTGATGTTGATGTGCGCCGAACGCAGCTTGTCATCCAGACGGCTCGAGGTTCTGAGTTCGATGCCCTGATCTTCGGTCATGGTGCCCACGGTGCGGCGGTCTTCCGCCATCAGCACGCCGCCGACCGCCGCGCCACCCACCGCTGCCGCCACGCACCCACCCAACAGCGGCAGCGCCGCCACGATCAGCAGTCCGAAAATATGTCGCAGTTGCATTTAATCCACCCCCAGTAAAAGACAGTCGATGGCGTCGCACAGGCAGTGCAGCGTGAGCAGATGCACTTCCTGGATGCGTGCCGTGCTTTGCGCCGGTACGCAGATATGGACGTCTTTTTCGGCCATGAGTTCCCCGATCGCGCCGCCGTTGCGGCCGGTGAGCGCCACCACGCTCATGGCGCATTCGTGCGCGGCGTTGATGGCCGCGATCACGTTTTTGGAATTGCCGCTGGTCGAAATCGCCAGCAACACGTCACCCGCGCGTCCGAGTGCGCGCACCTGCTTGGAGAAAATCTGCGCGAAGTCGTAATCGTTGGCGATCGAGGTGAGCGTGGAACTGTCGGTGGTCAGCGCCAGCCCGGCCAGGCCCGGACGTTCTTTTTCAAAACGGTTCAGCAACTCCGCCGCGAAGTGTTGCGCATCGGCCGCCGAGCCGCCATTGCCGCAGGCGAGTATTTTGCCGTCGGCCTTCAGGCAATCGACCATCAATTGCGCGGCGGTGGCGATGGGGCCGGCGAGCGCGTCCATGCACTCCAGTTTCAAGTGCGCGCTTTCCGAGAATATTTCGCCGATCCGGCTTACCAGGTCCATGGCGCTATTTTGCCCCGAACCGCGGCGTTTGTACAGCTATCCCGTGATGGCGGCAGCGTTATGCGCTGAAGGCGTCGCGTATCCATTCTATCGGGCTGGGGGTGTTGCCCCCACTGCTTCCACTGTCCATGAGCACCGCATCAAAGCGGCACTGCGGCGTGCGGCCCAGCGTGGCCAGATATTGCAAGGCGGTGCGCGTGAGTTTTTCGCGTTTGGACGCGGTAATGCTCGCCGCGGCGCCACCGAAGGCATTGCTCGCGCGCGCCCGAACCTCGACAAACACCAGCGTCGAGCCATCCTTGGCGATGAGGTCGATTTCACCGTATCGGCCGCGGTAATTGCGGGTGACGATCTGCAAACCCTGGCTTTCGAGGAACTTGGCCGCGCGCGCCTCGGCGTCCTTGCCGCGATCGTTCATGGTCTTGGCGGCGCGGGCGCGGGTCCCGGCGGGGCCATGGGTGCCGCCGGCAGGCCACTGCCGATGCGTGCGCTGACCAATTCACGGTTGAAATGGCGGTCGCGCCCGAGAGTGAGCTTGCCGGTGACGCCATCGAGTGTGAGGTCGGTTTGGCGCGCGAGCAGCGCCTGGCCGATGCGCCATGCGTCGATGCCCAAGGCGTAAAGCCGCTCCAGATCGGCCTCGCCGCGAAAATCCTGGCGTGGATAAATCATCACTGCGGGATGATCGCGCTGCAGCAGCCAGGGCATATCGTGAAACGTGACACCGGCAAGATCAATAGCTGCGGCAGGACCGGCGTCGCCGCTGTAAATCTGCGATGAGGCATACACACTCAGCGGCTCAAGGTATGCGCGCACGGTGCGCGACTGACGCGCATCCAGCGCGAGAAACACCGTGTCCGCCACGCGTAATTCGGCTGCTTGCTTCAAGCGCGTGAGTTCAGCGGGGCTGGGGTTATACGCAAACTCGGCGATCAATTTGCCGCCCAGCGCGGTGAATTCGGTTACGAAGGCCGCCTGTAGGCGCTTTAACAACGGGCTGTCACCTGTTACGGTGTAGGCGGCACGTTTGCCGTCGCGATACGCCAGACGCGCAGCTTGGCGCGCCTCCATTTCGATTTGCAGGCTGAGTACGTGCAGATGGGGGCGATTCGGCGTATTGCCTTCGGGGGCATTGAGCGCCAGCGTGGGCACGCTGATATCACCGACGGTAATGGCGGTGACCGCCGAGCGGATCAGCGGGCCGACCACCAGACGCGCACCGCTTTGCACCGCTTGCTGGTAGGTCAGCACCGCCTGCTTGGGATCGTCACCGACGGCGTAGACGCGGATCAACAGGTTTTGCTGACCCTCGGTTTTGGAGGCCGCCAAAAAGCCGTCGCGCAGCGCTTCGGCGTGGTGCCGGAAGGTGCTGGAATCCACCGGCAACAGCAGCGCGATGTGCGGCACATCCACTGCCGCCACGCCCGGGACACTGGATTGCGCCTGCGCCGTAGGTACGCTGGCTATCGCCCACAGCCCGCCGTATAGTAGAGCGGTCGTCGTCAGCAACAAACCGCGTGTCCAAAAATGAATGGTTCCGAGACTCACGAGCATGATCCGTCGAAGCGTGTTGCGCAAGCGACATTATATGTAGTTGCCACGCCAATAGGGAATCTGGCCGACATCAGCGCGCGCGCGGTCGAGATATTGGGCCGCGTCGGCACCATCGCAGCGGAAGACACGCGAGTGACAAGGCATTTGCTCGACCATCGCGGCATCACCGCGCGGCTGATCGCGCTTCACGCACACAACGAAGAACGCGCCGCGCGCGAGGTGCTGGACATTCTGGCGAGCGGTGCCAGCGTGGCGCTGGTGAGCGATGCCGGCACCCCGGCGATTTCCGATCCCGGTGCGCGGCTGGTGGCGCTGGTGCGCGAGGCGGGCTACACGGTGAGTCCGATTCCGGGCGCGAATGCGGCTGCGGCGGCGGTGTCGGTGAGTGGATTTTTGTCGCCGCATTTTCTGTTTTACGGCTTTTTGCCTGCGCGCAGCAGTGCGCGGCGCAGCGAACTCGCGGCGCTGGCGCCGTTGCCGTATTCATTGGTGTTCTACGAAGCGCCGCATCGCGTCGCCGAGTGTGTGGCCGATCTGGCGGCCGTGTTCGGCGCGGAGCGGCGCACGCTGTTCGCGCGCGAACTGACCAAGCTGTTCGAGGAAACCCATGTGTGCGCGTTGGGCGAAGCGCCTGCCTGGCTGGCGGCGAACGCGCACCGTGTCAAGGGCGAGTACGTGCTGGTGATCGAGGGCGCGGCGGCGGCGTCCGCCACCGAGTCAGCCGATGCCGAGAAAACGCTCGCGGCCCTGCTGGAAGAATTGCCGTTGAAACAGGCGGTGGCGCTGGCAGTGAAGATTACCGGCGGCAGCCGCAATGTGCTTTATGAGAAGGCATTGGCTATGAAGGGTGAGCGATGAAGTCAGCCAAACGGTTTGGCTCGTTCGTCACACTATAGCGGAAAGATTTCCGACAGGGGCTGCAAATCGCGCTGGATCGGGTGTTTTAACGTTAGCAGTTCACGTGCAACCCGCCTCTGCGCTTCACTTAAATCGAGCCCGACCCCTTTAGCCAGCCTTCGCCTTTAGCCTTCGGTATTCGGGCCACCTCCTGATCTCGAACGCACCTCGTGTACAATGTCAATTCATACTATAGGAATGCTCCGATGAGTATTTTGACCATACGCGAGCGGCTAAAGGATA
>JAYVQD010000536.1:0-14708 GCA_043777275.1 Nitrosomonadales bacterium | reverse complement strand
GCCGGCCTCGGCGCACCCTGCTTTGACGTGATGGCCTGTGGCGACAATCCACTGAATTTTTACACCTGGGGCGCGATGGGCGGCACCGCCATGATTGGCCTCGGCCTCGCACTCGCGCAACCGAAGCGCCGCGTGCTGGTCATCACCGGCGACGGCGACATGCTGATGGCGATGGGCAGTTTTGCCACCATCGGCGCGAAGCAACCGAAAAACCTCGCCATCATCGTGATGGACAACGAACACTACGGCGAAACCGGCATGCAGCAAACCCACACCCAACTCGGCACCGAGTTCGCCGGCGTGGCAAAGGCCACCAGCTTTGCTGCGGCGGGCACGATCTACACCAAGGCGGAATTCAAAACCTGGCTGCCGCGCATCCTCAAAGCACCGGGGCCGATATTCGCCGGCGTGAAAGTCGCGATCGATCGCGGCGAATTTATTTTGCCACCACGCGACGGCACCGAATTGAAGCTGCGGTTTCAGCAGGCGCTGCGGAGCGATACGTAATTTATTGTTTAAAAACAAATACTTATATTAACTTCATCAACGTGAGAACAAGGACGAAACCACCTCCACTGTCGTTCCCGCGCAGGCGGGAACCCATAACACAGTGCCATATGGCAACACGGCCCCCAACCTACCTTCCCCGAGGGGAAGGGGATACCCGCCTGCGCGGGAATGACGGAGGTAAGTCGTGATGCGAAAGTTGATACTCTTGGTCGCCATAGCCCTGCTAACAGCAACCACCACGCACGCACAAACCTACCCCGCAAAATCCATACGTCTGATCGTGCCGTTCCCGCCCGGCGGACCCGCCGATGCACTCGCGCGCCCGCTGGCGCAAAAATTGTTTGAGTCGCTCGGCCAACCGGTCGTTGTCGACAACCGTCCCGGCGCCACCGGCACCATCGGCGCAAGCCTCGTCGCCAAGGCAGCGCCCGACGGTTACACACTGTTGCTCGGCACCAGCAACGAACTCACCATGAGTCCGGGCCTTTATGAAAAACTGCCTTATCACCCCTCCGAGGATTTCACGCCGCTGACGCCAGTGATCGTGTTTCCCAATATTCTGGTGACACATCTGCCATTGCCGCCGAAAACGGTGACGGAGTTCGTCGCACTCGCGCGCGCGCGGCCCGGTGCCATCAACTTCGCCACCTCCGGCGCGGGCGGCACCAACCATTTGACCGGCGAACTGTTTCGCGCAGTCACGAAAATAAAAATCAATTTCGTACCGTATAAAGGCGGCGGGCCGGCGGTGGTTGACCTGATGGGTGGCCACGTCGAAGCGATGTTCGCCACCATGCCGTCGGCGATCACCTTCGTGCAGAATCGCAAACTCAAGGCGCTGTTCGTCACCGATCAAAAACGCTGGCGCATCGCGCCGGATGTTCCCAATGCCAAAGAAGCCGGCATGCCCAGCGTAAACGTGATCACCTGGAACGGCGTGCTCGGCCCGGCGGGATTACCCGCCGCGATACGCACGCGCCTGCACACGGAAATTGTCACCGCCGCCAACGCGCAGGACATGAAAGAGCGCATGGCTGCGCAGGCGGCAGATGTGGCAACCACCAGCGTTGAAGTATTCGCCGCGATGCTGCGGCGTGATTTTGCGCTATGGATTAGGGTGATTAAGGATGCCGGGATCAGACTGAATTGACTGCCCGGTTAGTTCAAAAGCTTTTTTGCCACAGATTTCACAGATAGACGCAGATTAAACCAGCACCTCCCCCTTCCTCGTCATTCCCGCGCAGGCGGGAATCCATAACACATTCGCACCGGCGCCGCCTCATGGGTTCCCGCCTGCGCGGGAACGACGGTTGTAGTTTTTATCTGTGTTCATCTGTGGTTAATGCCTTTCGTTTTAAGAAAACAAACCATGACGCTCAAACAATCCACCCAAACCCCCATCCACCTCGGCCACAACAAAACCGGCCACTGCTACTCCCTGCCCGCGCTTGAAAAACAAGGCATCGGCAAAATCTCGCGCCTGCCGGTGTCGCTGCGCATCGTGCTCGAATCATTGCTGCGTAACAGCGACGGCACGCTGGTCACAGAAGAGCAGGTGCGCCAACTCGCAGGCTGGCAACCGAATGCCCCGCGCACGGCGGAAATTCCGTTCATCGTCGGGCGCGTGGTGCTTAACTGCATGGCGGGCATACCGTTGCTCGGCGATTTAACCGCCATACGCGGCGAGGTCAATCGGCGCGGGCTGCCGATGTCGCTGGCCGAACCCAAGGTGCCGGTGGACATGGTGCTGGATCACACGCTGACCGTCGATTTTCACGGCACTGCGGACGCGCTGAAAAAAAACAACGCGCTCGATATGCAGCGCAACGCGGAGCGTTTTCGTTTTGTGAAATGGGCGATGCAGGCATACAAGGGCATACGCCTGATTCCGCCCGGCGGCGGCATTTTGCATCAGGTCAATCTTGAATACCTGGCACCCGGCGTGCTGGAGCGCGACGGCGCGTATTTTCCTGATTCACTGGTCGGCACCGATTCGCACACCGGCATGATCGCTGGGCTGGGCTGCGTGGGCTGGGGCGTGGGCGGCATCGAAGCCGAAGCCGCGACACTGGCGCAGCCAGTCTACCTGCTCACACCCGATGTGGTCGGCGTGCATGTTACCGGCGCCCTGAAGCCCGGCGTCACCGCCACCGACATGGTGCTGCATGTCACTGAAATGCTGCGGCAGCATAAAGTCGTCGGCAAGTTCGTGGAATTTTTTGGCGACGGTGTGGCGACACTTACCGTGCCCGACCGCGCGACGATTTCCAATATGTCGCCGGAGTACGGCGCGACCATTGGCTATTTTCCGGTGGACGAACAAACCTTGCGCTATTTCAGGCAAACGGGGCGCGACGAGGCGCAAGTGGCCGCCACCGAGGCGTACTACCGCATGCAGGGACTTTTCGGCGCGGCGAAACCCGGCGAGGTGGATTACTCACAGGTAATCACACTCGATCTTTCAGCCATCGTGCCCAATGTCGCCGGTCCCAAGCGCCCGCAGGATCGCGTGCCGCTGGCCGAATTGAAATCGCGCTTCGACGCGCTGCTCACCGCGCCCATCGCCGATGGCGGCTATGCAAAATCAGTTATACGCAAAGCCCACGGCCCGCGCGACGGCGACGTGGTGATCGCGGCCATTGCCTCGTGTACCAACACATCGAACCCCGGCGTGATGCTCGCCGCCGGCTTGTTGGCAAAAAAAGCCGTGGCGCTCGGCCTCAAATCGCAGCCGTGGGTGAAAACCTCGCTCACGCCCGGCTCGGTGGCAGTGAGCAAATATCTCGACGCGGCGGGGTTGCAACCGTATCTCGATCAGCTTGGTTTCAATATTGCAGGCTACAGTTGCGGCACCTGCTTCGGCGGTACCGGCCCCATCGATGCCGCGCTGGAAAAAGCCATCATCGACAACGATGCCGTTGTCTGCGCAGTGGTGTCCGGCAACCGCAATTTCGAGGCGCGCATACACCCGGCAGTGCGCGCGGCGTTTTTGATGAGCCCGCCGCTGATTGTGGCCTTTGCCATCGCGGGGCGCGTAGACATCGACATGGCGAGCGAGCCGCTGGGCACCGGCAGCAACGGCAAACCGGTTTACCTGAAAGACCTCTGGCCCGCCGCAGACGAACTCGCCGCCGTCATGGCAACCGCCACCGACCCCGCGCATTATCGCGCGGTGTATAGCTTCACCGCAGACGAGATCAACCCGCTGTGGCGCACCATCACACAAGCCAGCGGCGAATTGTTCGCGTGGAGCGGCGACTCGACCTACATCAAAGAGCCGCCCTGGCTTGCAGAGGCCGCGCTCACGCAATCGAGCCTGCGTGACTATCACGGCGCGCGCGCACTCGCCTTGCTCGGCAACAGCATCACCACCGATCACATCAGCCCCATCGGCAGCATCAAGGCCTCACTGCCTGCCGGCGTTTACCTGCAACAACACGGCGTCGCGATAGCAGACTTCAACAACTACGGCTCGCGCCGCATGAACCACGAAGTGATGGTGCGCGGCACCTTCGCCAACATCCGCCTGCGTAACATCATGACGCCGGGCGTGGAAGGCGGCGTCACCGTGCATCAACCCAGCGGCGAACAAATGAGCATTTACGACGCAGCGATGCGCTATGCAACTGAAGCCATCGAAAAAACGCCGCTCATCGTGATAGCGGGCGAAGAATACGGCACCGGCAGCGCCCGCGACTGGGCCGCCAAAGGCACGCGGCTACTCGGCGTGCGCGTGGTCATCGCCGGGAGCTTTGAACGCATCCACCGCAGCAACCTGGTCGGCATGGGCGTGGTGCCGTGTCAGTTGCCGGCGGGGGTGACAGTGGCTACGTTAGGATTAAACGGCCGCGAGCAGTTTGATGTGCTTGGGCTAACTGATTCGGCTAAACCGCGTCAACCGGTGACACTGGTGATACACCACGCCGACGACCGCACAGAAAACGTAACCCTCACGCTGCGGCTGGATACGCAGGCCGAGATTGAATACGTGAAGCGCGGCGGGATATTGCCGTTTGTGCTGGAGGGGATGGCGGCGTAGCACCCTTCGTTGGATTGTGGAACAGCATCACATGCTATTCCACAATCCCGAAACGGCGAGTCCTTGAGCATCGCTGTTATCTTCCGCTTCACATAGGCAAGCGTGTCGGGAAGCCGATTCAAACTATCGCGAAGTTTCTTGCGCCAGCCCTTGTCGCGCCGGTTCATGCTATCGACAGCGAGTTCGATATCACCCGGCCTGGCTTGCATCAGCACCTCTATCAACTCGCCTGCTTGCTCGCGATCCTTGCCCGCCTTGGCCTGCATCGCAATCGATGCGATCCATGCTGACCATCAGCTTGTGCAGCGCAAAGCGCGCAGGATCAGGCACATTCACCAACGTTGCACCGCCGTTAATCACCGGCGTGGCGACCGGTGCCTCAAGCAAGTAATCGAAAAACGCCAACGGCTGCGCCGACGCCTTCAAGCGCGATATACGCACCGGCGCACCATCGCGTTTGCCACGCGCAACGTTTTGCCGCGCACCTTGAATGATGTCTCTACTCTGCGCGAATCGAGGTTTGGCAATGGCAAGAAGCCCATGTTCCTCTCATATTGAGAACAAACGTAGCTTATTTGAAAACAGCCTGACAAGCCTCAATCCACCCGCGCCCCCGCCACCTTAACCACCTTCTCCCATTTCACCATTTCCGCTTTAATGAATTCAACAAACTGCTCCGGCGTGGTGGTTGACACTTCCGCGCCGAGGCCGACGATGCGGTTGCGCACGTCGTCGAGCGCGAGGATGCGGCGCACTTCGGTGTTGAGTTTGGCTACGATCGCGGGCGGCACGCCGGCGGGCACGAACAAGCCTTGCCATGAGCCTACGTCGAATCCGGGCACGGTGTCATTGATCGGCGGCACATCCGGCAACGCTTGCGCGCGCGTGAGGGTGGTGACGCCGATGGCGCGCAAGCGGTTGGATTTAACGTGCGGCACGCAGTTGGGGGCATTCTCGAATGACAATTCGATTTGACCGCCGATGAGATCGGTCATTGCGAAGTTGCCGCCTTTATACGGCACGTGAACCATCTTCGTGCCGGTAAGCATGTTGAACAGTTCGCCCGACAAATGCTGCGAGGTGCCGCTGCCTGACGACGCAAAGCGCAATTGGCCGGGGCGCGCTTTAGCCAGCGCCGCGAATTCCTTGACGGTTTTCACCGGCAACGACGGATGCACCACCAGCACGTTGGGCACGGACGCTATGCGCGTGATGGGCGCGAAGTCACGCAAAGGATGATACGCCAGCTTGCTGTAAATGCTGGAGTTGATGGAGTGCGAGCTGATGGTGCCGCCGAGCAGGGTGTAGCCGTCGGGCGGCGCTTTCGCCGCGGCCTCTGAACCCACGCCGCCCGCCGCACCCGCGCGATTGTCGATGATGACGGGCTGGCCCCAGGCTTCGGTGAGTTTTTGGCCGATCATGCGTCCGAGTAAGTCGGTGGTGCCGCCTGCGGGGAATGCGACGATGTAGCGGATGGGTTTGCTGGGGTAGGCCGCACCCGTCGCAGCGGTTTGCGCATGCGCAGTGGTTGCGGCGATCATCAAACTTACCGCCGTCGCGCAGTGTGCGCCGCAGATCATCGTGAGTTTCATGTGGATTCCTCGACAGGTGTAAAACAATGATTGTGGCAGGGTTTGCCTGGGCGAACCACGATGGTGTTATGGTTCGCTTGCACAAGTGCATTATAAATATTTGTTTTTATTACATTTTTTCACGGGCTATCAATGGTGGCCCGAACGCCGCCACATCTCACCCTGCTCTCGCGGCAACGGCCACAATGTGTCCGGCTCGATGCGCTTTTGCCATGGCCAGCCGCAGATGCGCGATGAGCAGGTTGCGGTTGGCAAGGTACCGGTATCAGCCTACAGCGTCACCCCACAGGGAATACGATATCAATGGTGTGGGAAAAAATTATTGTAGTTCAAATTCTTATGACCTTTCTACTACACGAAACCCCAAAGGTTTTTGTAAGCGTAAGCGTAACCCTGAAGTCTTGTTGCCATCGCACGCTGCTGCCGCGCGATATCCCATTGAGACACCATGCTTCTGGCAGCGGCGCGCGCATGTGCAAGGGTTCTTCGCCGGTACGCCGTTCACCGCACTACCGCATCGACAGCCCACGCGCCATGCTTACCGGCCAGCAGCGGATTGATTTCGACCTCACGCAGCACATCGGCGTGGTCGGCAATCAGCCACGACACGCGGCTCACGGCTTGCGCCAGCGCATTGATGTCACACGCGGGTTGGCCGCGATAGCCTTGCAACACGCGCGCGCCTTTAAGCCGCAACACCAGTTCGCGCGCGGCATCCACGCCGAACGGCGCGTAGCGGCGCACTACGTCGTTGAACAGTTCCGCGTAAACACCGCCCATGCCCACCATCACCAGCGGCCCGAACGACGGATTATTCAGCGCGCCGACGATGAGTTCGACCCCCTCCACCATTTCCTCGATCAGCCAGCCGCGCAGGCGGGCGTCCGGCTTATACGCGATGACGCTGCGGCGCATATCCGTAAGTATTTTTTTTAATTCAATAATATTTGATATTCCAACATGCACGCCACCCGCTTCCGTTTTGTGCGGCAGATCGGGGCTGACGACTTTTAACACCACGGGGAACGTGAGGTCGCACGCGCCCAGTGTGTCCAGTGCACTCATTGCGCTCTCTTCGCCCGCCGCGATGAACAAACGTTTGGGCGTGGCAATACCGTAGGCTTCGAGACAGGCTTTGCCGTGCAACTCGTCAGGGCCATCCGCTGTTGCGCGGGGTAGCGCCTGCCGGGCCACGCTGCGCTCCGCCGCGGGCGCGTCCGCCCGCTCGCACTTGCGCGTGAACTCGTGCAACGCCGACGCTGCAAACACCAGCCGGCCCGGCGCTTCAAAACACGGCACACCGGCGTCCTCCAACGCCGGCAACCACGCCGCCGCTTCGCGTGCAGTGCCGGACAAACTGATGAGACTGGGCTTGGCACTCGCGCTCGCGGCAGCGGCAAAATGCTGCGCCCACAGCGGCGCATCGCGTCCCGGATACGAGCGCAAAAACAGCATGTCCACGTTCGGATCGTCGAGCACGGCTTGCGTGGCGGCGCTGAATTCCATTTCTTTTTGGGCGATTGCCGCCGTGACATCAATCGGGTTCGCCGTCGAGGCAAAATCCGGCAGCAGCGGCTTCAGCGCGGCGAGCGTGGGCGCAGTCAGTGCGGGCAACAACAGATTCGCGTGTTCACAGGCGTCCGCCAGCAACACGCCCGCGCCACCGGAAGCGGTAACGATGGCCACGCGGTTGCCGCGCGGGCGCTTGCGTGCACGGAACACGCGCGCGGCGTCGATCAAATCGACAATCTCGCGTATTTCGACAAAACCGCCTTCACGGAACGCGTCGCGATAGTAGTCGTAGTCCTCGGTGAGATTCGCCGTGTGCGACACCGCCGCGCGGCTGCCCGCGCGCGTGTTGCCGACTTTCCACACCGCGATGGGCTTGCCGATGTCGAGGGCGCGCCGGCCCAATGCGCGCAGGCGACGGCCGTCATGGATGCCTTCCAGGTACACCGCGATCATTTGCGTTTGCGCGTCTTCGAGAAAATGCGCAATGAAATCCAGCGTGGTGAGACTGCTTTCGTTGCCAGTGGAAACCATGTGATTAAAGCCGATGCCCGCTTCGTCGCAAAACGTCATGATCGAATACGCAAAACCGCCGCTCTGCGAAATCATCGCCACCGGCCCGCCGCCCCAATCGTGTTTGCGAAATGCCGCGCCAAATCCGGCAAACACGCGGTTGCGCAAATTCATCAACCCGACGCAGTTCGGCCCCACCGCGCGCACGCCCGAGGTCTTCAGCGCCGCCTGCAAACGCGCCTCCAGCGCCGCACCGCGCTCACCGATCTCACGAAAGCCCGCGCTCAAAATCACCGCATACGGAATACCTTTCCTGCCGCACGCCTCGATCGTGTCCGGCACTTCGGACGCGGGTACCGCGATCACCGCCACATCACAACGCGCGGGCAGCGCATCCACACTCGCATAACACGCCCGGCCTTCGATTTCTGTGTAACGCGGATTCACCGCATAGACCTCGCCGGCGTAACCCAAATGCGTCAGTGAGTACAGCGGCTGCCCGCCCGCACGGCGGGTGTCTTGCGTGGCGCCGATGATGGCGATGGATCGCGGGTTAAATAGCGCATTCAGTGACATATCGTAAGTATTTGTTTTAATTTAATTATTTAATCCAGCTTCAAGCCGATCGCTTTGCCCACCTTGCCCCACTTGGCACTCTCGTTACGCAACATCACAACAAAATCCGCAGGCGTACCCGAAGCCGCCTCTACCCCTTCCGCACCGAGCCGCTCACGATTCGCGCTCTTCGCCATCACTTTTGCCACCTCGGTATTCAGCCGCTCGATCACCAACGCGGGAGTTTTCGCCGGCGCCATCAGTCCCCACCAGTTCAGCACTTCATAACCGGGGATCGTCTCCGCCATCGTCGGCACTTCGGGCATCGCCGCCGTGCGCCGCGCGGTGGTCACTGCAATCGCGCGCAAGCGGCCCGTTGACGTATGCGGCTTGGCAACGATCACGCTGGTCTGCATCAGTTGCACATGGCCGCCGACCAAATCCGTCAACGCGGGCGCCGCGCCCTTGTACGGCACGTGTGTCATGCGCACGCCTGCAAAGCGCAGCAGCTCCATGCCCATATGCGTGGGGCTGCCCTGCCCCGACGAAGCGTAGATCAATTGACCCGGTTGGCTCCTGGCGAGCGCGAGTAAATCCTTGACGCTGCGCACCGGCAGCGATGGATGCGTAATCAGCAGCAGCGCCGTCACCGCGATCAGCCCCACCGCAGCGAAATCGTTGATCGAGTCGTACGGCAGTTTGCGCACACCGGCATTGATGGTGTACGAGGGCGTATTCACCAGCAGCGTGTGCCCATCTGCCGGCGCACGCGCGACAATTTCCGTACCCAGCACCGTGCCCGCGCCGCCGCGGTTATCGACCATCACGTTTTGCCCAAAGGTTTCGGTCAGGTCTGCCGCCAGCATGCGCGCAATAATATCGGACGCACCGCCCGCAGAAAACGGCACGACGATACGGACGGGTTTCTGCGGGTACGGCTGTCCCGCGCCAGTCGCAGCGGTTTGCGCATGCAGCGGGCCGCCCGCCGCCACCCACGCCAGCAAAACACCGCTCATCCGCTGGCCGAATTTATCTGTGTTCATCGGTGTTCAATCAAGCACGGTTAGCCGTTCAATCAATTTTTGCACCGGCAATTTCCAGCACCTCGGCAAATTTCTTGATCTCCGCGCGCAAAAATGCCGTGAGCTGTTCCGGGCTCGACCACTCCGGCGGCGCGCCCATTTTCAGCAGGGTCTCCGATACCTGCGGGCTTTTGAGAGCGCCGACCAGCGCCTCGTGCAGCCGCGCAACGATGGGGCGGGATGTGCCCGCGGGAACCACCAGGCAGTACCACGAGGTCACATCGATAGCCAGACCTGATTCGATAAACGTCGGCACTTCCGGCAACACCGGCGTGCGCGACGTGCCGGACGTGGCGAGTACACGCAGCCGCCCTGCTTGCGCCATGCCGATCACCGCCGGCGGCCCGGAGAACATCACGCCCACGTCGCCGGATAGAAATGCGCTCAGCGCCGGGCCCGATCCCTTAAACGGAATATGCGTCATGGGAATCGCCGCGCGTTTTTTCAGCAATTCGGCAACCAGATGCCCGGTAGTGCCGCTGCCCGCAGAGCCGTAATTCAGATTGCGCTTCGGCTCTTTCGCCAGCTCGATGAGTTGTTTGATGCTGGTTGCCGGTATCGACGGATGCACCGACAGCACCTGCGGCACCTTGGTAATCAACGATACTGGCGCAAAATGTTTCAACGGATCGTACGGCAGCTTCGCGCCATACAGCGTGACGTTGATCGCCATCGGCGACACCACGCCCAGCAAAATGGTGTAACCGTCGGGCGCGGCAGTGGCGGCTGTCGCCGTGCCGACGGTGCCCCCCGCGCCGCCGCGACTATCGACCACCACGGTTTGCCCCAGCGTCTCCGACATTTTTTGCGCAATGACCCGCGCGATGGGTTCCGCGGTGCCGCCCGGCGCGGTCGGGTTGATAAAGCGGATGGGCTTGGTTGGGTATTCCGCTGTGAACGCCGGTAACGCCTGCGCAAGCATTACCGCCGCCCCCAGCACTCGCCTGCGAATGGAAAGTTTCAGCATGTCATCGGCTCTTGATCGACACGCGCCAGTGAATGCGATCTTCCTCGGGAGGATAGTCGCCCGCCGCTTTGTGATATGAACAGCGATTGTCCCAAATCACAATGTCACCCTTGCGCCATTGATGGCGATACTGACACGGCGGCTGCACAAAGTACGCGCGCATCTCCTCGATGGTTGCAGCGCTCTCGGCGGCATCCAGGCCCTCGATGGTCAAAATTTTTCCCTGATCAAAGTACAGCAGCTTGCGTCCGGTCTCTGGATGCACCTGAATCAGCCGATGACGTACTGGCCGGGCATCACGGTCCTCCTCGTTCAACAATTGATTCAATTTTTTCAGCCCACCGTATTTGAACGTACCGATCCGGCCTTCAAGGCGCTGCTTCAGATGCAACGGCAGTTCGTCGTACGCCGCATAGCCACTGGAGAAAAACGTATCGCCACCCCGGCTTGGAATGGCTATCGCGTAAAGCTGCGTCGCCTTGAACGGCACTTCCTCGTACGAGCCATCGGTGTGAAATCCCTGCGCGCCGCGGTGATATATCTCCGTATCGAGACTCCCATCCGCGCGAAACTTATTGATGCCCAGCAACGTAATTTCCGCACAATCCGGATGACGCGTACTCTTCGCCGGATGCGGCGTGACAACGCCGAAGCGCCGGCTGTATTGCAAATAATCCGCCAGTTCCAACGACTGATCGCGCACGCAAATCACATTGCAGTCCAGCCACGCTTGGTAAATTTTTGCGAAGCCGGCCGCATCGATGGTCTTCACGTCAACGCCGGTAATCTCCGCGCCAATGGTACCCATACGACGAATGTTCATAAAATATTTCCTTATAAAACAATAACTTACTCTGCCTTTGCCCCCGACGCCTTAACCACCTTCGCCCACTTGGCGATTTCACTCTGAATGTGCGCTGCAAACGCCTCGGGCGTGCCGCCGCCCGGCGCGGAGCCTTCAGCCGCGAGCCGCTCTATCACATCAGGCGCTTGCAGCGCTTTGGCGATTTCACTGTGCAGGCGATTGACGATGGCGCGTGGCGTGCCGGCGGGCAGCACCACGCCCTGCCACGAGGTGGCTTCGTAGCCTGTCACGCCGGCTTCGGCGATGGTCGGAATGTCGGACACAATCGCCAGCCGCTGCGCGCCGCTGATCGCCAGTGCCCGGATCCTGCCCGTCCGCACTTGCGGCAACGCCACCTGCACCTGAATAAAACTCATCTGCACTTCGCCCGCGATGATGGCGGTGAGTTGATCCGCCGCGCCTTTGTACGGCACATGCACCATGTCGATGCCTGCCATGAACTTGAACATCTCCTGCGACAGATGCACGCCGCTGCCGCTGCCCGCCGACGAAAAATTGAGTTTGCCCGGCGTGGCCTTCGCCAGTGCGATGAGTTCCTTCACCGTGGCGACGGGGGTGGCGGGATTCACCAGCAGCAAATAGGGACTCGTGGTGGTGAGCGTCACCGGCGCGAAATCACGCACCGGATGGTACGGCAGTTTCGCGTGCATGCTGAGATTGGTGGCCAGCGTGCTGATGGTGCCCGCCAGCAAGGTATAGCCATCCGGCGGCGCTTTCGCCACGATCAGCGCGGCAACAATCCCCGCCCCGCCGGCGCGGTTGTCCACGATCACCGGCTGGCCCAGGCTGTCTGTTAGTTTGCGGCCCACCATGCGCGCCATCATGTCGGTACCGCCACCGGGAACGAAGCCGACCAAAAACCGCAGCGGGCGAATCGGATAGGGATAGGCCTGTCCTGAGCCAGTCGAAGTGGCTTGCGCCAGCGCGGGGGCGAGCCACAGCAGCGCTGCCACGCAATGCAATGGGCTTCGCATGGTTGATTCCCTCGACAATTTACGCAGCCAACTCGAGAATTTCCAACACCTGGTCAGCACAGGTAATCTTGCGCGGGTTGGTGTGCAGCCAACTGTCGTGCATCGCGTGATCCGCGATCATCGCGAACTGCTCGCGCTTCACACCCACGTCGGCGAGTTTTCCCGGCAGGCCCAGATCAGCAACGAACGCCGCGATTACATCAGCCGCGTCTTCACCCGCGTGCCCCATCGCCTCGACCACCAGCCGTTGACGTTCAAGGTTTACCGCGCGGTTATAGCGCAACACCGGCGGCAGCATGATACACGACGTGTAACCGTGAGGCACATCGCAGCTTCCGCCCAGCACATGCCCGATCGCATGACTCGCCCCCATCTGCGCGCCGCCCTGCCGCCCGGTCATCGCAAGCCACACCGCGAGCTGGCAATCGAGTCGTGCTTCGAGATTGCTGGGGTCGCGTTTAACGCGCGGCAAGCCGCGGCTCAATAGCCGCAGCGCCTGCAAAAAACTCGCGTCACTCGCCGGATTGGAAACCGGCGAGCAAATCGCCTCGGTGGCGTGATCCACCGCGCGTAAGCCCGTCGATAGCCACACCCACAGCGGGGTATGCACCGTCGGCGCAGGGTCAAGAATCGTCACGCGCGGGATGAACAGCGGATGGCGAAAACTCTGCTTCACCTTGCTGCGGGTATCGGTGCAGCCGCCCTGATGCTGAAACTCGCCGCCCGACAACGTCGTCGGAATCGCAATCTGGCGCACGAGGGGGCCGTCAAACGTCGGTATCGTGCGCGTTCCGTCGGCGTTGACCACGGCGCAAAAGGCATCGAGCTCGTCTCTGTGCGTCACGTTATGCCGCAAACAAAGCTGCATCAGCTTGCCGGCATCGGTGACAGAGCCGCCGCCAAAGGTGACAATCAAATCCGTGCCCGCCGCGCGCGCCTCGTTCGACGCCTCCACTACCGCGTCGCGCGGCGTATGCGACGGCATGCGGTCATACCCTCCGGCGTAGCGCTCGCCTAGCGCTTCGCGCACCCGATTCACTTCATCGGTGGTGCGATTCATGGTGCCGCTGACGATCAGAAAAACCCGCTGCGCCTGCAAACGCTGCACCTCTGCAAGCAGCACCGGCGCGGCACGCTGGCCGAATACGATGCGTTCAATTGCGGTGAAAACGAACGTTCCCGATTGCATGGTGCTTCCCTGTGAATGACGTTACCACTGCCGAATCGTTATACTGCCACGCACGAATTGCGCCATTCTAAATGCAAAATCATCGTCAAAGGATCGCCCCATGAATTTCCACTATTTGGTGCTGCGCGACAAACGTATTGCAGTGTCGGTGCCGAAGCGTTTCCGTCCAGCGTTGAGGCATTCGCCGCTTACCTCAAATCCGAAACCGCGCAGTTCGCCAAACTCATCCGCGACGCGGGCATACGCCCGGACTGACCCGTGACGATGGACGCGCTGAGTGCATTCGGTCTGTTTGCCGTGACCGGCATGATGGTTTGCTACGCGTTGGAACCGCGCAGCCACTGGTACACGCTGGGCTTCGCGGCAGCGTGCGGATTGGGATCGGCCTACGGCTTTTTACAGGGCGCGTGGCCGTTCGGCGTGGTCGAAGCGGTGTGGATGGGGGTTGCGTTGCGCAAGTGGATAGTAGTCCGCCGCGAATCTCCACGCAGATCAAACACCCTTTGAGCGCGGCGGATAAACGAAATGGCGATGCACGTCGCTCGGATGGCGCACCAGCAGCGGCCCCCACGACGCGTTATGCGCATGCATGATATTGAGCACCGCGATGGCGCGATCGAAAATCCGCGTTAACGGCGCGTCACCGGCGATGCTGCCGATCACGGCCGCCGACAGCGCGTGCGCGGCGTAGTGGTCCGAGGCGAAGCGCTGCGGCAGCGCTTTCGACGACGCCAGCACGGCGCGCAATTCCTGGGTAATCGCCTCATCGCTGTCGCGCCAGGTCTGAATCTCCGAGAAGGCGTGACCGTCGAGCGTATCCCATTTCTGATTCGCGATCAGCGCGGCCACGGTGCGCGCCGAGCGCCTGGCCGCACTTGGCTTAAACGTCTCACCGGCGAGCACGATGCCGCCA
>JAYVQD010000535.1:0-3754 GCA_043777275.1 Nitrosomonadales bacterium | reverse complement strand
GATGACGTCCTGGTACGGATCACGCGCCATCGCAGGACTGCGCTATCTCCTCGCCTTTTCACGCGCGCACGCGCCGGTGGCGGCATGAGCCGGAGTGGTCAAGATGCCATGCACCGGTGCGTTGACTACCGCAGTGCTCAGGCCATCGCCATCGACAGCTCTGCCGTAGCGGGGTAGCTACCAATAAGTATTTGATTTTGTTGAGTATTTTTCATTATGAGGCGGCCTAAAAGGGAATGGAGCTTAGTCCCGAATATCCCAGGCAATTTACTTCAAGTGATCGGAAGCAATGCTATGTTGACTCACATCAAAGCCGGCGTTCTTGATATCGCGTACGAAGACAATGGTCCCGCCAACGGCAATCCGGTCGTATTGCTGCACGGCTTTCCGTATGATATTCACGCATACCACGAGGCGACGCCGCTCTTAGTCGCGCAGGGTTGTCGCGTGCTTACGCCTTACCTGCGTGGCTACGGTCCGACCCGTTTTCTATCGGCCGACACGCCCCGCTCGGGCCAGCAGGCAGTGCTTGCGCATGATCTGCTCGCATTCATGGATGCGCTCGCGATTCCGAACGCAGTACTGGCCGGCTACGATTGGGGTGGCCGCGCGGCGTGTATCGTCGCCGCTTTGTGGCCGGAACGCGCGCGCGGACTCGTGACGGTGAACGGTTACAACGTCCAAGACATCCCGAACTCGGGCAAGCCGCATCCGCCGGAAGACGAGCACCGGCACTGGTACCAGTATTATTTTCACAGCGAGCGCGGACGCGCCGGCCTTGCAAAATATCGCCGCGAACTCTGCAAGCTTTTGTGGCAATTGTGGTCTCCCAACTGGCGCTTCGATGATGCAACCTACGAGCGTACTGCACCGTCATTCGACAATCCGGATTTTGTGGACGTAGTCATCCATTCTTACCGGCACCGCTACGCGCTGGTCCCCGGCGATCCCGCTGTCGAGGAAACCGAGCGCCGCCTCATC
Source organism: Nitrosomonadales bacterium (assembly GCA_043777275.1). Classification (GTDB taxonomy): domain Bacteria; phylum Pseudomonadota; class Gammaproteobacteria; order Burkholderiales; family SG8-41; genus UBA5216. Next base: position 2,773 of record JAYVQD010000535.1, on the reverse strand, counting down.
GCACAGCCGCCGATCACCGTCCCGACCATCGTGCTTGAGGGCGATGGCGACGGCGTCGCGGGTGTCGGCGGTAGCGCGCATCACCGCCGGCATTTCACTGCGGCCTACGAACACCGCGTAATTCCTCTCGTCGGCCACAACCTGCCGCAGGAAGCGCCGCAGAATTTCGCAGCGGACGTGCTCGCACTGGTCTGAACGCTAGACTTGAAACGACCGGCGCCCGCTTCGCGGTAAGCGCCCCGGTCGGGCTTACTGCTGGGTTGCCGGCCGGTTAGTCCGGATGCCAAATGTCAGTACGTCGGCAAGGGCGCGCAGGTCCTGGCGGGTTTCAAGCATTTGAATCGACGACAAGACGGCGCTGGCCTGCTCGTCTGACAGACAATCGCGTGTGCACTCGCGATACTTCGCGATGATGTCGCGCATGCTCACCGGGTTCTCCCGATCGCCTTTGGGCGCGCCCGCGCTCGCCTCGTGCACGACGCCATCGTTGCAAAAAATCCGCACCGTGCAAGGCAATGATGACCCGGTTTGCCATTCACTCTTGCCCTCCGGATGTGCTACGCGGACACGCGCGGCCAGTGCCTGTACGCCTGCATCAAGCACCCGTTCCTCGGTGAACTGCCGCAAGCCCGCCTGCCCGTCGCACACCGCTACCGCAACACAGTAGGGCAGGCAAAATTTCGCTTCCAGCGTGTTTGACGCGGACGGGTAGGCCATCAGTTGCGTGACGTGGGCGCTGAGTTCGCATTCGATGCGCTCAATGGCGTCCGCTGCAATACGGTATTTTTCCGCAAGCGAAATAGCAGCGTCCAGCGCCCGATGGCCCGCTCTGCAGCAAGGGTACGGCTTGATTCGGATTTCATGCGCCAGCAAATTCCACGGTGCGCCGAAGGTCGCCGCAATCTGCCGCTCGTCGTATTCGCCATCAAAGGCGAATACCTGTAAAAGCCCGAACTTTCCCTCGATGCTATCCGGTGCGCTGGTCATGCCTTGCCGCGCCAAAGTGGCGGCGATGATGCCGTTCGCCGCCGCCGCACCCGCGTGGTAGGGCTTGGTCATGGTGCCCAGATTCTGCCGCACGCCACCGGCTTCGGACGTCGCAATCCCCAACGCCATGGCGGTTTGCGGGGCGTCGAGTTTCAGTAGTTTCGCGGCCGCCGCGGTTGCCCCTATCGTGCCGAAAACCGCGTTTGAATGCCAGCCGTGCTCATAGTGCCTTGCCGATACGCCTAGCTGTAATTTAGATTGAACTTCATAACCCGCGATATAGGCTTCCAGCCAGTCGCGGCCCGACGCGTGCTCAACCTCGCCCAACGCCAGCAGCACGGGCAGCAGCGGTGTTGGCGGATCAAAATCGAGCGCCTGCCCGATGGTGCCGTTTACGCGGGCGGCTATTTGCGCGGCAGTTTTAAAAGCCCCGCCGATGATGCCCGCATGCGGAGCGCCGCCGGCGCCGCGCGCCCAACGGGTAACAACTTCCGCAGCAGCGCTAGCCGTGCCGGCGACAGCGACGCCCAGCGCATCGATCAATCCGCCTTTAACGACTTCGATCACGTGCGGCGGAACATCGTCCAGCGTGAGTGCCGCGACAAACTCGGCAATACGGCGAGTGGTTTTCAATCGATTACCCGTGCTCTGCTCACGCGGCGCAGGTCGAATCAATCATTCCACAGTGACGCGATTGTCGCTGACAATTTTTTTCCAGCGCGCCGCCTCGCTTTTGACGAATCCATCGAAGTCTTCCGGTGATTTGCTGGGGGTCAGCGGGATAACCGCTTTATCGAAACGCTGGCGTACGTCCGCTTGCGCCGCCGCCTGAGCGAGCGCCGCATAAAGCTTGTTGACGATATCGCGGGGCGTGGCGGATGGCGCGAACAGGCCATGCCAACTGTCGCTTCCGATACCGCCAAATCCGGCTTCTGTCATGGTCGGCACATTGGGCAGGTAGTGAACCCGCTGGCTGGACGTGACAGCATAGGCCTTGAGCCGTCCGCCGTTCACATTGGTCTCGGCCAAGGTGGGGCTCATCCAGCTCAGATGAATCTCATTGCGTACCAGCATCGCAACAGCGTCGCCGGCGCCGCCTTTGGATGGAATATGCACCATGTCGATGCCAGCAGTGCGCAGCAGCATAAGCATATCGAGGTGCGCGAACGAACCGACGGTGTTGCCGTAGTTCAATTGCCCCGGCCTGGCTTTTGCATACGCAATCACCTCGCGCAACGAATTGGGCGGAAAATGCGACGCCGACACCAGGACGTTGGGAATCGCGGCAATCAGACTGATCCCTGTCAGATCACGCAGGGGATCCACTTTGAGCACGTGCGCAAACAGTGTGGGGTTGATGGTGTTGGTGGAGACCGTGCCCATCAAGAGCGTGTACCCATCCGGCGCGGCCTTCGCCACAAGTTCGACTGCGATGTTGCCTGACGCGCCCGTGCGGTTTTCGATCACCATCGATTGCTTCAGAATTTCGGACATGGCGGGCGCCACTATGCGGGAAACCGTATCGGTTGCACCGCCGGGCGCGTACGGCACTAAAACCTTAATCGGGCGGCGCGGATAGTCCTGCGCTGAGGCAACCGCTAGTGGCGCCAGCACCAGGAAAATGGCAAGGCAGCGCGGGGTTACTGGCATGTTGGACAGTCTCGTTAGCGTATAGGAATTTCAAGAGTATAGGGCATCTCTAAAAATTCACTATTTCTGAGGCAAATATTGTAAGCGATCGAAGAACTCATGCGTTAAGAGAAGATGGTCCCGATAGAGAGAGCGA
>JAYVQD010000534.1:0-3757 GCA_043777275.1 Nitrosomonadales bacterium | reverse complement strand
CAGGGGCTTCGTCGGCGCCGTTGGTTTCAACGGTGATGCGCGAGCCTTTGGCGGCGGCCAGCATCATCACCCCCATAATGCTCTTGGCGTTGACGCGGCGGCCGTTGCGACTGACCCACACTTCCGAAGTGTACTGCGCGGCAGTTTGCGTGAGTTTCGCCGAAGCCCGGGCGTGCAGCCCGAGCCGGTTAACGATTTCAACTTCCTGTTGCAGCATGATGCAAAGTAAACCCGGGCACACGCATGACGCCTTCGCAACCGCCGCTGATCGCCTTGGTCACCATCAACTCGAGCGATTTTTCGCGGTACGTCAACGCGCGGATCAGCATCGGCAGGCTGACGCCCGCCACGGCATCGACCTTGCCCGGAACGATCAACTTCGCACTCACATTGGACGGCGAACCGCCGTACATGTCGGTCAATATCAACACGCCGCCGCCGCTATCGACTTCCTTCACCAGTGCGCGCGCCTGCGGCAGTAACAGCAGAAAATCATCCTGCGCGGTCACGCCCAGTTGCTTGAGGCGTGCCGGGCGCTTGTTCAAAACATGGATCGCTGTCTGGATCAGGCTTTCGCCCAGCGTTCCGTGCGTGATCAGCAGAATGCCTATCATGTGGTTTTAAGTTTGTTAGTCATAAACGGGAAAATTCTACGCCATTGCACCGCAATAAGCATGCATTCTCAAAGGGTTGTGTGTAAAAGTGCCACTGCTTTCACAATCACGTCACAGCAACCTTGAAATAACGTAAGTATTTGTTTTTATTAAATATTTTATTTACCTGCTGCGGCTTCCAGCGCATCCATAAACAGCCCGGCCACATTACAACCCGTTTGCTGCGTGATCTCCTGAAAGCACGTTGGGCTGGTCACGTTGATTTCAGTCAGGCAACTGCCGATCACATCCAACCCGACCAGCAACAATCCTTGCGCGTGCAACAGGGGCGCCAGGGTCTCGGCAATTTCGCGGTCGCGGGCGCTCAGTTCGCGCGCCACACCGGTGCCGCCGGCCGCGAGATTGCCCCGCGTCTCGCCTGCCATGGGAATGCGCGCCAGGCAAAACGGCACCGGCTTTCCGCCGATCAGCAACACCCGCTTGTCGCCATCGGCGATCTCCGGCAGATAGCGCTGCGCCATGATGGTACACGTGCCCAGTTGCGTCAGCGTTTCAATAATCACGCTGACATTCGGATCGTCTTTTCGCACACGGAAAATCGAGCTGCCGCCCATGCCGTCCAGCGGCTTGAAAATCACGTCGCCATGCTCGGCGAGAAAATCCCGCAGCACGGTCTCCAGCCGCGTCACCACCATAGGCGCGGTGAATTGCGTATAGCGGGCGATCGCCATTTTTTCGTTGTGATCGCGGATCGCGCGTGGCCGGTTGAACACGCGCGCGCCCTGTGATTCCGCCGCCTCCAGCAAATAGGTGCTGTAGACGTACTCCATATCGAACGGCGGGTCTTTGCGCATAATGACCGCGTCGAACGCCGCAAGATCAACTTCGACCGCCGCGTCGCTGCGATACCACGCATCCGCGTCACCCGTGAGATGCAACCGCGCGGCATGGCCCGCCACGCGGTGTTTGCGCCAGAAAATGTCTTGTTGTTGCAAGGTGTACAACTCGCAGCCGCGCGCAGCGGCTTCGCGCATCATCGCAAACGAGGTGTCCTTATAAATCTTGAAACCGTCGAGCGGATCGACAATGAAGGCTACCTTCATGCCGTCACGACCGGTGGTAACAACGTCTGCGTGCGCTCCAGCTCAATCGACGCCGCCAGCAATGCCAACCGCGCGATCACCCCATAAGCGTAAAAGCGATTCGGCGCGCAATCAGGATCATCCGGGTTCGGCGACGAGCAGGGTTCGGCGAACGCCAGCGGCTCGAACTGCATGCCCGGCGCGTTGAGGTTTTGATCCTTGCCGCGCTGCGTGTTCAAGCGGTAGAAACCGCCCACCACGAAACGGTCGATCATGTACACCACCGGCTCGGCCACCGCATCGCGCACGGTCTCGAAGGTGTAGACGCCTTCCTGCACCAGCACCTCCTGCACCTGCATGCCTTCTTTCACCACCGCCATTTTGTTGCGCTGCTTGCGATTCAGGCCGCGCACTTCGGAGGCATCTTTCACCGTCATGATGCCCATGCCGTAGGTACCGGCATCCGCCTTGACGATGACAAACGGCTCTTCGGAGATGCCGTACTCTTTGTATTTAGCGCGGATGTCGTCCAGAATTTCCGACACATAACCTGCCAGACACTCCTCGCCCAGATTTTCCTGAAAATTAATCTTGCCGCACATTTCAAAATACGGGTTGATCAGCCACGGATCCATGCCGATCAGCTTGGCAAAATCTTCGGCCACTTCGTTATACGCTGCAAAATGCTGCGACTTGCGGCGCACCGCCCACCCCGCGTGCAGCGGCGGCAACAGCGGCTGTTCGACGTTGCGCAACACGTCCGGTATGCCCGCAGAGAGATCGTTATTTAATAACACGACGCACGGATCAAAGCCGTCGAGCCCCAGCCGGTTGCCGTTGCGCTTTAAGGGCTCGAGTTTGAGTTTCTTGCCATCGGGCAAATCCACGTCCATCGGTGCGTCCAGCCCCGGCAGCAGACTGCCGATGCGCACGTTCATGCCGGCATGGCGCAAGATACGCGCGATGGTAGCGACGTTTTGCAGATAGAACAGGTTGCGCGTGTGATTCTCGGGAATCAACAGCGCATCGCGCGCGTCCGGACAGATTTTTTCAATCGCCGTCATCGCCGCCTGCACGCACAGCGCATGAAAATCCGGGTTCAGATTGTTGAACCCGCCGGGATACAGATTGGTATCCACCGGCGCCAGCTTGAAGCCGCTGTTGCGCAAATCCACCGAGCCGTAAAACGGCGGCGTGTGTTCCTGCCACTGGCCGCGAAACCAGTGTTCAATGCTGATCGATTGTGCCAGCAACTGGCTTTCCAGCGCCGGCGGCGGACCAGACAACGCGGTAGTAAGTCGGGGAACAGCGGGCATGGGATTCCTAAAGCGTTATAGAGCGCTATTTTAGTGCATTACGCGAATGCAAGCACCAGCGGGCGAACCGCCGCTATGGGGGGAATTACCCCTGTGGTATGTTTAGTCCTACCCGCAATAAACTCGGTCTTTCCGCCATGATCGTAGACACTCACGTACACGTTTTCACCGACGACCGTAAAAATTATCCGCAGTTGCGCGACACCGCGCGCGCGCGCGCCATCCCGTCCATTACCGAGATCGGCCAGACCGAGTGGCCGCTCACCACCACCGAAAATCTCATCGCCATGATGGATGAAGCCGGTGTTGATAAAGCGACACTGGTTCAAGCCTATTTCGTTTACGAATACGACAATAGCTACACCATTGATTCGGCATTGAAGTATTCGAATCGCTTTGCCAGCGTGGTGGTGCTCGACCCGATGGACAAGAACGCACCCGATACATTGAGTCAGTTGGTGGAAAAACAAGGCGTCACCGGCATTCGCTTTATGCGCGGGCGGCTGCCGGAAAGCTCGCTCGGCAATCCGGCGACGTTTCCGCTGTGGGAGCGCATCCAGTCGTTGAAGCTGCCGCTGGCGGTAAACGATCGCGTGTGGGAAATCTCCAAAATCATCCCGGCGATGGAAAAATTCCCGGACGTGAAGGTTGTCTTTGAACACGCCTGGGGGCACAAGGTCGGCGCGCCGCCCGACTACGCGGTGCTGGCGCCGCTGTTCGCGCTGGCGGCCAACCCCAACGTGTA
>JAYVQD010000533.1:0-3781 GCA_043777275.1 Nitrosomonadales bacterium | reverse complement strand
TCGAGGCGCAGCTCGCGAAGCTCCAGCAAATGCCACACCTTGTCCGCTCATTCTTCAAAGCTCCTTCTGTCGCCTATGTTGGCGACTGCTGAGTAAACTGCTGCTGGCGTTCGTTACTGGGCTGACGGCGGATTGATTTCCGCTATTTAAGCCGGGCGGCACGAGTCAGCGCACCGGGTGTGTGGGATAGGAATCGGCGTCAATCTGCGTTCATCCGCGTCAAAAACGTTTTTGACGTTCATTGCATTTTCACGCCGGAGGCCGTCACCGCGCGGCCCCACTTCGCGAGTTCCGTGCGCACGATGTGTTGAAATTCATCGGGCGTGCCGGTGGCAACGTCGGCGCCAAATGCCGCAAGCCGATCCTTGATTTCCTGCGTTTTCAACACACTGTTCAGCGTTTCATTCAGACGGCGTACCACGGTCGCCGGCGTGCCGGCGGGTGCGAGATAACCGAAGAATCCGGTCACCTCATATTCCGGCACAGCGGCTTCGCGCACCGTCGGAATCTCCGGCATGCTGGGATGCCGCTGGCCGCCGGTGATCGCCAGCATTCGGATTTTGCCGCTGCGTGTGAACGGTATCGCCGACGACAGGCTGGCGAACATGACTTGCACTCTGCCGGCCATCAGATCGGTGAGTGCTTCGGTCGCGCCTTTGTATGAGACATGCACGGTCTTGATGCCGGTCATGCTGTGAAATAACTCGCCGGACAAATGCACCGCCGTGCCGGTGCCGGAGGTGGCGACATTCAACTCGCCCGGTCGTGCGCGCGCATACGCGACATAATCCTTGAGTGTTTTTACCGGCAGCGAAGGCGCGACCACAATCGCGTACTGACTGGTGGCAGTCAATGCAACGGGGGTGAAATCCTTCAGCGGATCGTACGCCAGCTTGCTATACAGATATGGGTTAATCGCCAGCACCCCGGTGGTGCCGAACAGCAGCGTGTGCCCATCGGGCGCGGCACGCGCCACCAGCTCGGCGGCAATGCTGCCCGCCGCACCGGGGCGGTTATCGATAATCATGTTCTGCTTGAGCGCCTCGGCTGCATTCGGCGCGATGGCGCGGGGGATGATGTCACCCGCGCTGCCGGGTGGAAACGGCGCAATGACGCGGATCGGGCGCGGCACCGTGGTTTGTGCGAATGCGACGCTGGTGATGGCACACGCGAGCACGAGCAGGTGTTTCCAACGCACGGTCATGGTGGCGTCCTGATCTTGAGGATTCAGCGCGATAGTAGGGGACGGCGCAGGCAGCGGCAACAACGCTGATCCGCCGCTATAGCCTCTGCACCGGCATCCACGCGCAACGGTTTTCGTGAGGCGATTTTTCGCGTATGATGGCTGCGATAACATTTTATAAGTATTTGTTTTTAAAAGGATTTTAAGATGTCTTCCAACGATTCCAGCAAATTTTCCAAGTCGCCGGTATTGCCCGCCGATCACCAGTGGGCGTTCACCAAGCGCAAGGGCGTTTACGAATCCGATGTCACCGCCCTGGTGCGGCGCATGCTCGAAGACGACGCCATACGCGAGGATCAACGCGAAGCGTGGGAACGCTGGCGCAACGATCCGGCGAGCCTGAAGTAGTGCTGTTTGTAATGCTGTTCGCGCCCCTTCAGCGGATTACCCACGGAGCACCTATGGCCATATTGCACACGCTCGCATTGCTCACTGCGGCGCTCGCGCCGATATTCGCAACAGCGTTTGCAACGGCGGCGGACAATTTCCCGACCAAGCCGATGCGCCTGATCGCACCGTATCCGCCGGGCGGCACCTCTGACATTATTGCGCGCCTCGTCGGGCAGAAGTTGACCGACGTCTGGGGGCAGCAGATGGTGGTGGACAACCGCGCCGGCGCCAATGGCGGTATCGGCTGCGAAGTTGCCGCGAAATCGCCTGCCGACGGCTACACGCTGCTGATTGGCAACATGACGCCGATCGCGGCCAACCCGTCGCTGTATAAGAAACTCGGCTACGACTCACTGCGCGATTTTCATGGCGTATCACTTGTCGCCGCCGGGCCGAACGTGCTGGTGGTGAACCCGAACGTGCCGGTGAAATCGGTGCAGGACATTATCGCTCTCGCCAAAGCCAAACCGTCCAGTCTGAATTTTGGTTCCGGCGGTGCCGGTTCGCCCGCGCATCTCGCCGGAGAGTTGTTCAAAACGCTCACCGGCGTGCAGATGACGCATGTGCCGTACAAAGGCACCGTGCTGTCGGTGAACGATTTGATCGCAGGCCAGGTGCAACTCGTATTCAGCGACGCGCCGCCCGCGATCCCGCATGTCAAAAGCGGCCGCCTGCGCGCGATCGCGGTGACGGGCGCCAAGCGCACGCCGCTGATGCCGGAGTATCCCACCGTGGCCGAATCCGGCGTGCCCGGCTTCGCGCTCGACAACTGGTGGGGCATCCTGGTGCCCACCGGCACCGCCAAAGATCGCATTGCGCGCATCAACACCGAGCTGGTGAAAATCATGCAGTCGGCAGATACCAAAACGCGCTTCGCGAACCTGGGTGTCGAAGCCATACACAGCACGCCGGCTGAGTTTGATGCCTACATCCGCAGCGAGTACACCAAGCTGGCGAAGGTGATTAAGGATGCGGGCGCGAAGGCGGATTAGTGCGATGGCGCATATCAGCAACCGAATAGCCGGCGTCATAGCGGGAGCGTGTGTCGCGCTGCCGGCGGCGCCCGGCAACGCACAAACCTATCCCACCCGCCCCATTCGATTCGTGGTGCCGTTCGCCCCCGGCGGCAACGCCGATACGATAACGCGCACCGTCGGCCAGAAAGCCGCCGAATCCATCGGCCAGCAAATCGTCATCGATAACCGCTCCGGCGCCAATGGCAACATCGGCATGGAAATCGTCGCGCGCGCCGCGCCCGACGGTTACACGATAGTGTTGGGCTACATCGCCAACGTCGCCATCGCGCCGAGTTTGGTGTCGAAGCTGCCCTATGATCCGATCAAGGATTACGCGCCGATTACCCTGCTCGCGACCGCGCCGAATATCATTGTGGTTCACACGTCGGTGTCCGCGCGCACGATGAAAGAGCTGATCGCGCTGTCCAAAGCCAAACCGAAATCGATCAACTTCTCGTCAGCAGGCGTGGCCAGCGTGGGGCACCTCACCGGCGAATTGTTCAATACGGCGCTCGGCGCGGACTTTCAGCATGTGCCGTACAAAGGCAGCGCGCAGGGCGTGATTGATCTTGTCGCGGGCCAGATACAAATGCTGATCGGCGGCATGTCATCGGTGATGCCGCATATCAAGGGCGGGCGTCTGCGCGCCATCGCCGTCACCAGCGCGCAACGCTCGTCGGCAGCACCCGAGACGCCCACTGTCGCCGAATCACTGATGCCGGGCTTCGAGGCCACCGCATGGTACGGCGCACTCGCGCCCGCCGGTACGCCGCGTCCGATCATCGCGCGTCTGCACAGCGAATTCGCCAAAGCGCTGGCTGTGCCGGAGGCCAAACAACGGCTGGAAAATCTGGGTTACCAGATCGTCGCCGGCACGCCGGACGAATTTGCCGCCTATATCAAAACCGAAACCGTCAAATGGGCGAAGGTGGTCAAGGCGTCGGGCGCGAAAGCGGAATAGGACGAGGCAAGTTCCGACCAACGCTTACTCACTTACTCACTTACTCAGACCTTCTCATCCCAGTGGAAGTGGTGCATCAGCCGATGGAAAATCGGCGTGAACACCAGTGCGGCGGTGACGATGAAGACCAACCCCGCATACAGCGCATAAAACCCGGCGAACAGTTTGCCC
>JAYVQD010000532.1:0-15040 GCA_043777275.1 Nitrosomonadales bacterium | reverse complement strand
CTTAGCCGTTCGTGGTGAGCTTGTCGAACCACAAATGCCCTTCGACAGGCTCAGGGCGAACGGGCAAAGGGCTTAAGTGAACAGCATTGCCTGATTGCCCTGATTGCCCTGATCACCCTGGGGATCCGTCATGCCAAACCGTATGCCTCCGCTGAATGCCTTGCGTGCTTTCGAGTCGGCGGCACGACATCTGAGCTTCAAAAAAGCAGCCGCTGAGTTGCATGTATCGCCTGCGGCCATCAGCCACCAAATCCACGCCCTGGAGGACTACCTCAACGCGCCACTCTTCGAGCGCTTGAACCGCGGGTTAAACCTCACCGACGTCGCGCGCGCCGCGCTGCCGCGAATCAGCGACGGCTTTCAGTCGCTTGCCGCCGGTGTCGAAGCGATGCGTCTCACCGATGCGGGTATTACGCTGCGGGTCAGCGCGGGTCCTGCCTTCACCGCCAAGTGGCTGATGCCGCGTTTGCATCGTTTCGCTGCCGCGAATACCGGCGTCGATGTGCGCATCGCCGCCAGCATGCACGCGGTGGACGGCCGGCATGCGCAAACGCACGCTGCCGATGAAGACCCCGACGACACCACAGACATTGACATCCGTTTCGGCGGCGGCTCCTATGCGGGTTACACCGTGGACAAGCTGTTGCCGGTATGCCTCGTGCCGGTGTGCAGTCCGAAACAACTGCTGGCGGGCGAACACGCGCTGCGCACGGCGCACGATCTGTGTCACCACACGCTGCTGCACGACGACGCCATCGCCGCGCTGGAAGGACGCCCCGACTGGAGCGCATGGCTGCGGCAGGCGGGGGCAACGGAAGTCAATGCAGGACGTGGCTCGCATTTCACCCACGGTGCGCTGGCGCTGCAGGCCGCCGCTGACGGCCTGGGCGTGGCATTGGCGATGGATGTGTTGGCGGCGGACGACATCGCCGCCGGCCGGCTGGTCATGCCCTTTGGGCCGGCATTGCCTCTGCCGTTGGCCTACTACGTGGTGTCGCCCGCGTCTCGCACCCACCTGCCGCAGGTGGCCGCGTTCCGCGATTGGTTGCTGCGCGAGGCGCAATCCGCGTAAGCACAGCGGCCCTCGTTCCGCCTGCTATCATCACCGGTCGAATACAGGAGAACCGCCATGCTGATGCAACAACTCGCCGATTACGCGATTAAAGAACAAACATCGAAGCTGCCCGCCGACGTCATCCACCACGCCAAGCGCGCGGTGATCGATTGGTATGCCGCGCTGCTGCCGGGCAGCCTGTGCCCGCCCGCAACCTTGCTGGAGCTGGCGTTCGCCGAAGATCTCGATCGCGGGCGCGCGCGGCTGGCGACCGGGCGGCGCGCCACCACGCGCACAGCGGCGCTGATTAACGGCGCAGCGTCGCACACCGTCGAGTTCGATGACATCTATCGCGATGCGGGTTATCACCCCGGCAGTCCGACGATTTCCGCCGCGCTGGCGGCAGCGCAGGCGAGTGGTGCATCCGGCGAGCGTTTTCTGCGCGCGGTGATCGTGGGTTACGAAACCTCCACCCGCATCGGCGAAGCGGTGATGCCTTCGCACTATCGTTTCTGGCACACCACCGGCACCGTCGGCGCGTTCGGCGCGGCGGCTTCGGCGGCCACCGCGATGAACTTGAATCACGCGCAGTTCATGCATGCGGTGGCCACCGTCGGCACGTTTGCCGCCGGATTGAAGCAGGCGTTTCTGTCGCAGGCGATGAGCAAGCCGTTGCACGGCGGACACGCGGCGGATGCGGGCGTACTCGCGGCGCTGGCGGCATCAAAAGGCGTAACCGGCGCGCTCGATATTCTCGAAGGCAAAGAAGGTTTCGGCGCGGCGATGAGCGTGAATCCCGATTGGTCGAAAGTAACCAAGGGCTTAGGTGTGGATTACCACATCAATCACATGACGTTCAAGGCGCACGGCTGCTGCGGCCACACCTTTCCGTCGATCGACGGCGTGCTGCATCTGGTGATGCAACACCAACTCAAACCGCAGGACATCAAAAAAATCACCCTCGCCACCTACAAGGCGGGCCTCGACATCATCGACAACGCCACGCCCGAAGGCGAGTACCAGGCCAAGTTCAGCCTGCAATACACCGTGGCGCACGCGGCGATTTTCGGCAGCGTGCGGCTGAATGCGTTCACCAGCGAGCGCATGAAAGACGCCGCGTTGCGCGAGATGATGAAAAAAATCGTGTGCGTCGCCGATCCGGTGTTCTCCAAAGGTTATCCCGGCCAGCGCGCGTCGCAGGTGGATATCGAAACCACCGATGGCCGCACGCTCTCGCACTTGCAGCCTTATCGCAAAGGCGACCCGGAGTTGCCGCTGACCGACGATGAGTTGAACGCCAAGTTCATGGAGCTGGCCGAGCCGGTGCTGGGTGATGCGGGGGCCAAACACTTGCTGGCGCAGTTGTGGGCGCTCGACAAATTGCCGAACGCGGAGTTTGAAATCCTGCGCGGGGACGTGCGCGCTACAGCGTGAACGCTGACGGCGGACTCATCGGCAATCGCCGATCGTTAGTCCGCCGTCACCTTGATCGCCCGCACCAGCTTGCCCCATCGCTCCAGTTCCGCGCGCATCAACGCGCCGAATTCTTCCGGCCCCATCAGCGCCGGCTCCGCGCCCTGCTGGTGAATGAATTTTGAATACTCCGCGCTGTTGACCACGCGCGCGATGTCCTGATGCAGGCGCTGCACGATCGGCGGCGGGGTTTTTGCCGGTGCGGCGATGCCCATCCACTGCGACACGTCGAAACCCTTCAAGCCCTGCTCGTCCAGGGTGGGTAAATCGGGCAGCACGGGCGAGCGCTTCATCGATGTCACGCCGATGCCGCGTATACGGCCCTGCTTAATCATTGGTGCGGCGTTGGTGACACTGGTGCAATACACATCCGTGTGCCCGGCCACGGTGTCGATCATCGCCGGCGCGCCGCCTTTGTAGGGAATGTGCTGCATTTTGATGCCGGTCATGTTCATGAACAACTCGGTGCATAGATGCGGTGTGCCGCCGGTGCCGGCCGAGGCGAAGCGCAATTGGCCGGGGCGCGCTTTCGCCAGCGCGATCAGTTCCTTCATGTTTTTTGCCGGCACCGACGGATGCGCGACGATGATGTACGGTGCCAGCGCCACCAGCGCCACCGGCGCAAAATCGCGCAGGGTGTCGTAGCCGAGCTTGGGGTAGACGAAGGGCGCGATGGTCATCGGGCCGGTCACCGCCAGCAACAGCGTGTAGCCGTCGGGCGGTGACTTCGCCACCATCTCCGAGCCGATGGTGCCCGCAGCGCCCGAGCGATTGTCGAATATCACCTGTTGGCCCAATGGCTCGGACAGGCGCTGCGCCAGCGCGCGGCCCAGCACGTCATTCACGCTGGTGCCTGCGGGGAAAGGCATGATGAGTCTGACCGGGCGGTTGGGAAAATTCTGCGCAAAACCCGTTTGCGAAATCCACGGCAGCAACAGCAGCAGCGCAACCGCCAGTCTTGTCCGAGTCATGACGTCACCTTTCGATTCAGTGTTGCGGCAAATATAGACCAAAAGCCATCAGCGCGCAGTATTGCGCGCTGTGTTACGTGCTGAGTTACGTACTGAGTTACGTACTATGGCGGCAGCGAACCGTTGTCCGGCATAATGATTCCATTCAATTCGTCAGGGAAACCGCCATGCCGTACCAGTGCATCAAGGTTGAGGTCAACGACTACATCGCCGTGGTCACCATGGACCGCCCGCCGGTCAACGCGCAAAACGCGCGGTTCCGCGAAGAAATCATCGACGCCTTCGACAGCTTCAGCGACCGCGACGACGTGCGCGTGGCCGTGCTCACCGGCGCGGGCAAGGTGTTTTGCGCGGGCGCGGACATCAAGGAGCGCATCGGTCTGGTGAAGCAGCCGGGCGACTACTGGCGGCACAATCGCGGCGCGCGGGAGTACGCCAACGCGATACGCGAATGCAAAAAGCCGGTGATCGCGGCGGTCAACGGCGCGGCGCTCGGCGCGGGCTTCGGCATGATGTCCGCGTGCGACATCATGCTGGCCTCCGACAACGCGGTGTTCGGCATGCCGGAAATCGATGTGGGGTTGGCGGGCGGGTGCGCGTTTATTTCGCGCCTGTTCAGCAAGTCGCGCGGTCGGCGCATGGTGTTCACCGGCGAGCGCTTTAGCGCGCAGGAGCTGTATCGCCTGGGCGTGATCGAATGCTGCGTGCTGCGCGAGCAATTGATGATCGAGGCAATGAACATCGCGCGCAGCATCGCTTCAAAAAGCCCGCTCGCCATCAAGCTCGCCAAAGAGGCCTACAACGTGGTCGAGAACATGCCGCAGCGCGACGGCTATCGCTTCGAGCAGAACATCACCGAGCAGTTGTCGCATACCGAAGACGCACAAGAAGCGCAGCGCGCGTTTGCCGAGAAACGCAAGCCGGTGTTCAAGGGGCGTTAGGCATGGCGTCGTTTCGCGGCGTGTATGCCCATGCCGAACTCGCGCGCTTGCTTTATCCGCGCAGCATTGCACCCAGCGCGGATGTGATGTAAGTATTTGTTTTTATTGTATTTTTTAAACGCCCTTGGTTGCCGTGGCGTATGGCAAACTACTGATTCCGAAAAAGGTGTCCCATTGAAACTTCTCGCCAGTCTGATGATTCCCGCGTTGCTGCTGCCCGCCGCGGCATACGGCTACCCGACCAAGCCGATACGCCTGATCGTGCCCACCGCACCCGGCGGCGGCACAGATTTTTCCGCGCGCTTGATTGGCGCGAAGCTCACCGAGGCGTGGGGGCAAACGGTGGTCATCGACAATCGCACCGGCGCTTCGGGCAACATCGGCGTTGAACTTGCGGCGCGCGCCGTGCCCGATGGGCACACGCTGGTAATGCCGATTACGTCGTTTCCGGTGAACCCGAGTCTCTATCCAAAATTGCCGTTCAACACCGAAAAAGATTTCGCGCCCATAGCACTCGTGGCCTCGGCGCCGCTGCTGCTGGTGGTGAACCCGTCGGTGCCGGCCAAATCCGTCGGCGAGCTGATTACTCTCACCAAGGCGCGCGCGGGCCAGCTCAACTACGCCAACTCCGGCAGCGGCACCACCGCGCATCTGGCCGGTGAATTGTTCAAGCGCATGGCGGGTGTCGATATCGTCAGCATCGCCTACAAGGGCGGCGGGCCGGCGATCATCGATTTGATCGCGGGCAATGTGCAGATTTATTTTTCCACTGTTCCAGCGGCGTTGCAGCAGGTCAGGGCCGGCAAGCTGCGCGCGCTGGCTGTCACCAGCAGCACGCGCGTGGCGGAGATTCCCGACATGCCGACCGTCGCCGAATCCGGATTGCCGGGCTTTCAGGTGATCGGCTGGTTTGGTTTATTCGCCCCGGCAGGCACGCCGAATACCGTAATACAAAAACTCAACACCGAAATCGTCAAGACACTGAAAGCGCCGGAAACCCGCGAGCGGCTGTCGGGCCACGGCTTGATTCCTGGCGGCGGCACACCACAGGATTTGGGGAAATTTCTATCCGAAGAAATCGCACGCTGGCGCAAACTGATACAGGAAGCCGGCATACGCAGCAACTGAAGTGGACAACGTATGCACACTTGCAATATAGGTAGCAGGTAGCGTGCGCTGTGCGCACGCCAAAACCACGTGGCGAAGAAAGTAAGGGCTGATGTAGCCCACAAGCCACGGGCGCATGCCCGGTTTGTCGTGCGCACGGCGCACGCTACGATTGGAGAAATTCGCAGTAATTCATCAAAGGAAACCCCATGAACGCACCCGAGAAACCCACCCTCGCCGCCGCACAATCGGCAAAGTCCCCCACCGTCTCGCAAAAACTCAGCGAGTACGTCGCGGGTTTCAGTTACGACGCGATACCACCCGCCGTGCGCGAGCGCGCCAAATTCCTGATGCTCGACGCCATCGGTATTGCCTATGCTTCGACGCACTATGCCTTCGCGCATCACATCCTGTCGGGCATCCGCAGCATCGCGGGCAGCGGCGCCAGCAGCCTGATTGGTTTGTCGGACAAACTGCCGCTGCGCGACGCGGTGTTGATGAACGGTGCGCTGGTGCATGGCCTTGATTTCGACGACACGCATGTGGGCGCGATCGTGCATCCGACCGCCAGCGCGTTGCCGTGCGCGATGGGTGTTGCCGAGGCGATTGACGCCGGCGGACGCGATTTGCTCGCGGCGTACATCCTCGGCGTCGAAACCGTGGTGCGCGTGTGCGGCGCGGCGAAGGGCGGGTTTCATCATTTCGGTTTTCACCCCACCGGCATCACCGCGCATTTTTCGTGTGCGCTGCAGGCGGGTTGGCTGTACGGGTTGAACGCCCAACAGTTGACCATGGCGCAGGGCATGGTCGGCAGCACCGCCGCCGCGAGTCAGGAGTTTCTCGAAGAAGGCGCGTGGAACAAGCGCCTGCATCCGGGCTGGGCCGGTGTGGCGGGCATCACCGCCGCGCACCTCGCGCGCAATGGTTATGTGGGGCCGAGCAAAACCTACGAAGGCCGCTTTGGTTTGTATCAAAGCCACCTGCAAACCTTGAAGGACGAGGTGGATTACGGCGCCATCACCGCCGGGCTGGGCGAACGCTGGGAAACCGGCGAAGTCGCCGTCAAGCCATATCCGATCTGCCACCTGATCCACGCCTGCGCCGATGCCGCGCTGGTGCTGCGCGAGAGACATAAGCTCAAGCCCGAAGACATTGTGTCGGTGCAAGCGCTGATACCGGAACCGACCATCCACATCATCGCGCAGCCCGACGCCAACAAGATCAAACCGGCCAACGACTACGATGCGAAGTTCAGCGTGCAGTTCGTCACCGCGGCGTGCCTGGTGCTGGGCCGCTTTGGTCTGGCGGAACTGGAGCAGGGCACGCTTACCAACACTGCCATCCTCGATCTCGCCGCGCGCGTGAGCTACGCCGCCGACCCGGACACCACCTATCCGGAATATTTCTCCGGCGGCGTGGTGATCAAAACGCGCGACGGCAAAACGTTGCGCCACCACGAGCCGGTGAATCGCGGCGCCGGCAACCGCGCGCTGACGGGCGATGAGATATCCAAGAAGTATCGCGACAACGCGGCGATGGCATTGCCCTCGCGGCGCATCGAACAGGTGCGTGACGCGATACTGGGCATTGAATCGCTGTCGGCGCGGGAGTTCATGGCCGTGCTGCGGTAGGTGAAATTTCTGTAAGGTGTCTGCCCCGTAACGGCGCAGCGTTACGCTGCGGACGCCTGCTTTGCCGATTGCGCGGCCACCTCGGCATCCAGCAGTTCAATCAGCGAGCGCACCCATGACTCGCGCAGCTTGCGCCCGATAAACACCATGCGCGTGCGCCGGTCATCCGACGGCCAGCGCGGCAGCCATACCGGCGCGTGATACACATGCTGCACGCCGTGAATCACGGCGGGGCGTTGCGGGTTTTCCAGCACGTTGATGATGCCCTTCATGCGCAGCAGGTCCGCGCCGCAGTTTTCCGCCAGTGCCGAGAGCAGCAGCGGCAGCGTCACCGCGCGCAGCGGCGCTTCACGCACGATGCAAAAACTCGTCATGCCGCCGGTGTGCGCGTGATGGTGGTGCTCGTGCGCGCCGCCTTCATGCGCAAGCCATGTGCCTACGTCGGGATGTTTTCCCGCCACATCATAAAATCCGCAATCGAACAGCACTGCGGGCGCGAGGGCGCCGCACACGGCCTCCACTATTTGCGCGCCGGGGTTGAGGGTCGTGAGCCGCTGGCGGATAGCAACCGCATCCGCGCCGTCCAGATCGGTTTTGGTGATGACAATACGATCCGCGACGGCGGCCTGCCGCCGTGATTCGTCGTGCTGGTCGAGTGTGGCTACGCCGAGCAGCGCATCGACCGTGGTAATCACGCCATCGAGCGCGTAGACGCCGATAAGATCGCGCTCCGTCATCAGCGCATGCAATATCGGCGCGGGGTCGGCCAGACCGCTGGTTTCGATCACCACGCGCTCGAACGGCGGAACCGTGCCCTGCACGCGCCGCGCCGCAAGCTCGGCGAGCGTCTGCGTGAGATCGCTGCGCACGTTGCAACACAGGCAACCGTTGGAAAGCTGCACAAAACTTTCCTCGCTGGTCTCGATCAGATCATGATCCAGCCCAACCGCGCCGAATTCATTGATGATGACCGCCGTGCGGCTCATCGCCGGATCGCGGATGAGGCGTGCGAGCAGGGTGGTCTTGCCGCTGCCGAGAAAGCCGGTGAGGACGGAAACGGGGATCACGGTGGTCCCGGCGCCGCCACCACCCGCACCGCGCTGCCGCGCTCCACGCCCAGCGCCTCGCGCACCGCCGTGAGCAAGCCCACCAGCGAGCCGCACGCTCGAGGCCGCAATTCGCGCACGCCGCCGGGCGCATCACCCGCCGCGCGCCAGCGCACGAACCAGCGAAACGGCGTGTCGTCTGCCGCGCGTTCCACCCACGCCACAGCGCCGCCCGCCGCGCGTATTTCCGCCATCACCGGTGCAACGCCGGGATGCACCACGCCTGTGACTTGCCACAACGCCAGACTCTCATCGAGAAAAGCGCGTAGCCGCGCTGCTTCGGTGGTGTCGGGTGGCCCGCTCACAACATCGCGCCGCTTCTGATTTCCTCGGATATCTTGCGCGGCAAAAACTTACCGTCTTTCAGATCGCCAAGAAATTGCCCGCCATCGACCACCACTTTGCCGCGCAGCACCGTGGTCGAGGGCCACGCCCGCATTTCGTGGCCTTCCCACGGCGAGTAATCCGATTCGTGCAGCATCTCCTTGGTCAGCACAAAGCGCCGCGACGGATCGAGCACGACAATGTCCGCATCCGAGCCAGCCGCCAGCGCGCCCTTGCGTGGATACAGCCCCATGATTTTCGCCGCGTTGCTCGACACCAGATCGACAAAACGTTCCAGCGAGTAGCCCCGTCGCCCCACCATCTCCGAATACATCAGCGACACGCGCGGCTCCACGCCGACATTGCCGCCGGTGGTGTCATCCACACGCTTGCCCTGTATCTTGTCTTTTAACGAGCAGCACACTTCGTCGGTGGCGACGGTGTGGATGGTGTTATCCAGCGTGCCGGCCCACAGCGCATTCTGATCGGATTGCGCCTTGATCGATGGATAGGTGTGATAGATCTGGCCGTTCGGGCGCTTGTAATCTTCCGACGTGTACATCAGATATTGATGCAGCGTCTCGCCATACACCGGCAGGCCGCGCGCGCGCGCCTCGCGTATCGCCTCGACGCCGAACGCGGCGCTGACATGCATGAAATAGAGCGCGATGCCCGGCACGTTTTTCGCCAGCCCCAGCACGCGGCGGAACGACAAATCCTCGGACATGGCGTTATGTACCTCGGCCATGTTCTCGAAGCCCGCGCGGTTTTCGCGAATCACCTTGTCGTACATGTGCATCACGATATCGTTGTCTTCGCCATGGATCACACACAGGCCGTGCTCCTGCGCGACCACCTTGAACACCTCCCAGATGTCGCCGAAATCCACCATGCGCCCGCGGCGGCTGGGCGTGATGTCGGTGGTAAACATTTTTATGGTCGGATAACCCGCACGCAACACCTCGGCGAGCTGCCCAAAAATCTCCGGCGGCAGCGCGCCCTCGACCATCACGTGAAAGCTGTAGTCACACTGGCACTGGCCCGTCCAATCTTTATGCCGGTCGTCGATGGCCTGCTGGATAGTTTTGCCGTGCGTCCAGCGCACGAAGTCGATCATCGTGGTGGTGCCGCCGTACAACGCGGCGCGCCCCACCACCGACGGCGGATCGGTGTAGGTCACGCTGCCGTCGGGGTGCGGCGAATACCATTTCAGATGCACATGCGGATCGATGCCGCCGGGCATGATGATTTTGCCGGTGGCATCGATCAGGCGTTTGGTGGTGTCGGCGCCGAACGATCCAGCGGCGCCGACGGCGACAATTTTTTCGCCCTGGATCGCCAGATCGCAGGACGCCACACCGGCGGGCGTCACCACTTTATCACTGCGTATCACCAGATCGAACATCTGTAACTCCTTGTTTTTAAACAGTATTTTGTTTGTGCAGCAACGCCGTGAAATCCGCGATGCTCACCCATTCCTCGCACCGATCAATCGCGTGCTCCACCTGCGCCACGCCTGCGGGCGCGAGCACATGCCCCGCGAGTTCGCGAAACTTGCCGCGCAGCACGGCTTCGGCATACGGCTGATTGAAATCTCCCTCGTGACTTTCGCAGGCGTGCGTGGCGGTGCGGCCATCTTTCAACGTCACGGTCACGCGCGCGGGCCGCAGGCGCGGCGCCAGTGCGCTCATCGCCGGGTCTTCGACAACACTCACGCGCTGACGCAGCGCGACGATGGCCGGATCGAGCAGCGCGCTGTCGTCCACGTCGGCATGTTGCGCGCGACCGCGCACCGCCATCACCGCCGCCACATGCGGCAGCGAGTACTTCGAGGCGAAATAATTCGGCGGATTCGCACCCCGCATCACCGAGGCAAAACGGTACGTCGCGAAATCGATGCGCGCGATGTCTTCCGCGCGCGGCTTCAATTCAGCGAGTGCGGCTTTCAACACATCCAGCGCGGGATGGATCGGATTGCAACAGGCATACAGGCGGAAATAATTGCGCGTGATTTCCCAGCGCGTGCCGAGTTCATCGAGCAGGTTATCCGGTTTAAAGCCGTCTCCCACAAGCTGGCTTAACGCTTCTTCAATCGCGTTGTCCTGCGCTTCGATACCCGCGAGCGCCAGATCCGGCGCCAACGCGCCGGCGAATCCGCTCATGCCGCCGGCGATGTTAAGCGCCGTCGCCCCCGCGCCGGTGTTCATGTAACTCGGCGTCATCATCAGCACCGCCGAAATACGCATGGCGCGGCTCACCCCCGCCGCATCCAGCCCGCGCATACGCGCGCCGGCAGCAGCCGCGGCCAGCAACATGGCCTGACCGTTCTGATGCGCCAGCGGACGCGGCGTGAAGCCCATGCCGAGCCGGGCGGCGACATCGTAGCCGAGCGCCAGCGCCGCCAGCAGCTCCTTGCCGCCGGCGCGCGCATGTTCACCCACCGACAATATGCCCGGCAGAATCTGCATCGCCGCCTGCCCGGTCACCAGACGCAGCCCCTCGCACAATTCAATCGCGCGGCCGGCGATGCCGTTCAACAACGCGGCCGTGCGCGGATCGTGCGTGGGCCAACCGCGCGCGTACACCGTCGCGCCCGTGCCCGCGGTCGCCGCCATACGGTCACGCACCTCAACCACTTCGGGCCGCACCGAGCCGGCGAGAATTACGCCGATGGTGTCGAGCAGCACCAGTTTGGTTTGCCGCTGCACCGGCGCGGGAATGTCGTCCCAGCGCGTTTCGGCGGCGAACTTCGCCAGCGCCTCTATGTGTTGTCCCATGACGGATTACTCCAGCCTGATACCCGCATCACGAATAATGCGCGTCCACTTCGCAATCTCGTCGCGCACGAATTTATCGAACTGCGCCGGGGTGTTGCCCACCGGTGTCGCGCCGTCCTGCACCGCGCGTTCGCGTATCGCGGGCAAGGCCATCGCCTTGGCGATCTCGCTGCTGATCTGCTCGACGATCGCCGTGGGCGTGTTGGCGGGCGCCAACATGCCGAACCAGCCGATGGCCTCGTAATCCTTGAAACCGGCCTCAATGGCGGTGGGCACTTCGGGCAGCGCGGATGCGCGCTCGCGCGTGGATACCGCCAGCGCGCGCAGCCGCCTGGCGCGCAGCAGGCCCATGATGGTTTCCGGCGTATTGAATGCCACCGTCGCCTCGCCGCTCATCACCGCGGTCGCGGTCTGCGGGCCGCCTTTGTACGGCACATGCCCCAACTGCGTTTTGGTGACCACGGCAAACAGCGCCCCCGCCAGATGCATGGCGCTGCCCGGCCCCGCCGAGGCATACAGCACCTGGCCGGGCCGCTCGCGCGCGAGGCGCACCAAGTCCTGCACGTCCTTCACCGGCAGCGTCGGCAGCACCGTGATCACATGCGGCACGCGCACCACCTGCGATACGGCGGTGAAATCCTTCAACGAGTCGTAGCGCAGCTTCGGATACAGACCCGGCGTGAATGAAAACGACGCCGAGGTCATCAGCAGCGTGTGGCCATCCGCCGGCGCACGCGCGACGAATTCCGTGCCGATGGTGGAACCCGCGCCGGGTCGGTTATCGACGATGAATTGCTGGCTGTAAACTTCGGACAGCCGCTGCGCGAGAATGCGCGCGAATACATCGGTGCCGCCGCCCGGCGTGAACGGCACCACGATACGCACGGTTTTGTCGGGGAATTTTTGCGCCGCTGCGTGATGCGCGGGGGTGACTGCGCTCGCGAGCACGGCAAGGGCCGCGCCGATCTGAAAACCCTTCATGGATTTCACATTTGCACCTTTAGCGGAATTTCACAATGACCACGCAAATCATATCGCAATGCCTGACGTTGGCCGTCACAACGTCATCTCCTCCGCCAGCGCGCGAAAATCACCGATGTCTTCCAGCTTCATCAGCCGGTCGAAAAGCGTTTGCGTAACGGGCTTGCCCCACACGGCCTCGCCCAGCTCGAAAAACTTTCCGCTCAAGTCCGCAGGCGTATGCGGATTCGCCGGCTCACCCTTGGTGACGATGCAGTTGCCTTCATGCACCGTGCCGTTTTTCAGGGTGATGCGCACGTTGACCGGTTGCTCTTTGGGGTAACGCGCGGTGTACGACGGCTCCTCGCGCACGAACACCCGCTGCACCAGCGCCTGCACCGCCGGATTGGCCACTGCCGCGTCATCAAAACTTTTTAAGCCCGAGCGGCCGTGAACCAAAATGCTCGCCAGCGCGAACGGCACCGAAAACCGCGCGCCGAAGCTCGACACGATGTTTTTTCCGTTGAGACTCGCCGCCAGCATGTAGGCGCTGACATCAATGCGCTCGATGTCACCCACCGCCAGCTTGCCGCCGGGCACTTTCGCCAGCAGGTCTTCCAGCGCGTCGATCGCGGAATGCGCGTAGCGGCCTATCGGATGCAGCTTGAAATAACTTTTTGCAATCAGCCATTCGTCGCCGAGGTCTGCCACCGCCAGCGCCGGATCAAAGTGATCCGAGTACAACCCCTTGCCATACACATTGCCCACGCTGTCGATTTCGCCGGTGAAGCCGCACTCGACCAGCCGCGCCGCCGTGAGACCCATGTGCCCCGAATGGCCGGTGAAAATATTGCGTACCGTCGCGCCGTCGAGCAGCGTCTGGCGGCTGCTCGCCATGCCCATGGTCGCGGCGCAATTGATGAGTTCGAGCATTTGCGCGGCGTTAAAGCGTTTCAGCACGCCCGCCGCCACGCCCGCGCCGATCACGCCATAGGTGCCGTGCGGATGAAACGCCAGCCGCATTTGCGCCGCGCGGCTGATGCGCGACGAGACTTCGTAACCCAGCGCCACCGCGCGCAGCACCTCGGCGCCGCCGCAACCCAGCGCCTGCGCCAGCGCCACCGCCGCCGGCACCACCTGTATGCCCGGATGCCCCTTGGCGAAGAGATTGCCTTCGTCGAGTTCCAGCCAGGTGCCGGCGGTGCCGTTGAGCAGCGCGGCATCCAGCGCGCCGGCGCGCTTGCCGGCGCCGATCACCCACGCAGGGCCCGGCGCGGCATTCGCCAGTTGGCTGGCGACGTATTTCTGCATTTCCGGCTGCTGCATGCCGGCGGCGATCACGGGGATCGAATCGGCGATCACCCAGCGCGCGCGCTCACGCGCGGCGGCGCTGATGCCGCCAAGCAGCGTATTCGCGGCAAATTCCGCGAGCGTTGTCAGATACGATGGCGTGGTGCGGTCGGACACGGGGTTTCCTCCTGCTGAGATGGCACGGACAAAAAACACATGACGTTATTTCCACCCGACTATACTACCCGCTTGGCGGTAAAATTCCCGCACAGAACCTCTCACCGCGAGACTATCCATGGTTACCTTGTTGCGTCCCCTGTTGTGGAGCGCCGCGCTCGGCGCATGCTTCAGCACAAGCGCGCTCGCGCAAACCCCTTACCCCAACAAACCAATACGCCTGATCGTGCCGTTCGCGCCGGGCGGCTCGAACGACATCATGGCGCGCATCATCGGGCAGAAAATCGGCGAGAGTGTTGGGCAAACAGTCATCATCGACAATCGCGGCGGCGCCAGCGGCATTATCGGCACCGACCTCGCGGCCAAGGCTGCGCCCGACGGTTATACGCTGCTGATGATGAGCCTCACGTTGGCGGTGAACCCCAACCTGTTCAAAAAGCTGCCGTACGACACCGAGAGAGATTTGCTGCCGGTGAGCCTGGTGGCGTCCGCGCCGCTGATCTTGGTGGTGCATCCATCGCTGCCGGTGAAATCGCTCAAGGATTTCATCGCGCACGCAAAAGCCAATCCCGGCAAATTCAATTTCGGCTCCGGCGGCCCCGGCACCACGCCGCATCTGGCGGGCGAAATGCTGAAATCGATGGCCGGTTTGCAAATGACGCACGT
Source organism: Nitrosomonadales bacterium (assembly GCA_043777275.1). GTDB lineage: Bacteria > Pseudomonadota > Gammaproteobacteria > Burkholderiales > SG8-41 > UBA5216. The sequence continues at coordinate 563 of JAYVQD010000532.1, read as the reverse complement.
GCCGTACAAAGGCGGCGGGCCGGCGTTGGCCGATCTGGTGGGCGGCCAGTTGCAATTGATGCTGGAGAATATTCCCAGCACGTTGCCGCACGTGAAATCGGGCAAGTTGCGCGTGCTGGCGTTGAGTGGGCTGAAACGCTCTTCCTTGGTACCCGACGTGCCCACGCTCGACGAAGCGGGATTGAAGGGTTACGAAATCGTCGGCTGGAACGGATTGTTTCTGCCCGCGGGCACGCCGAATGCCATCGTGTCGCGGCTGCACAGCGAAACCGTGAAAGCGCTGGCGGCCGCGGACATCAAAGAACGTTTGTCGGGCATGGGCGCGGAGGGCGCGGGCAACACGCCGGCGGAATTCAACGCTTTCGTGAAAGCCGAGATCAAAAAATGGGCGCAGGTGGTGCGTGATGCCGGATTGCGTGTTGAGTGAAATAATGAATAAAAACAAATACTTACGATACATTCACTCTAGCAGCCTGTCGGACTTGACCTGAATAATCGATGAGCCGACGAACTTAGAAGGGGCTTGCGCGTCGTTTTATGCATTATTGATATTATTTATCCAC
>JAYVQD010000531.1:0-3804 GCA_043777275.1 Nitrosomonadales bacterium | reverse complement strand
ATCATGCACGACAGACGCGTCGCGCCCATCAGGCTCTCGCAAAACGATGTCCGGTTAAGCCCGCCGCTCACCGCTGCGATGGCGAATGCACCGAGCACGCCGAACGCAGCCGCTTCGGTGGCAGTCGACCAGCCCGCGACCATCACCCACACGATGAACACAATCAGCAGCAGACACGGAATCAGATGCCGTGACAAATAGAGCTTTTCACGAAATGTGTAAGTATTTGTTTCTAAAGGAGTTTTTTCGGGGTTCGCCAGCGCCCACAACACGATGTAACCCGAGAACAGCAGCATCAGCAGCACGCCGGGAATGATCCCCGCGATAAACACCTTGAGGATCGACACCTCCGCCGCCACCGCGTACACCACCATGATGATCGACGGCGGCAGCAATATGCCCAGCGTACCCGCGCCGCACAGCGAACCGAGGCAGGTTTTTTCGTCGTAGCCGCGCGCTTTTAATTCCGGCAAGGCAACTTTCGCGATCGTTGCGCAGGTAGCCGCGGACGAACCCGACACCGTGCCGAATATGCCGCACGCCAGCACGTTCACATGCATCAGGCGCCCCGGCAGCCAACCCAGCCACGGCGCCAGACCTTTGAACATTTCCTCCGAGAGTTTGGTGCGATAGAGGATTTCACCCATCCAGATAAACAACGGCAGTGCCGCCAGCGTCCACGACGCGCTTGATCCCCAGAACGATTGAAACAAATTCACGTCCGGCGGCGTGCTGGTAAAAAACTGCAAACCCGCCCACGCCACCGCTGCCAGTGCCAGCGCGATCCACAAGCCACCGATCAGCAGCACCAGCAACAGCGACAGCAGAATGGCGGCGATTTCGAGTGTGCTCACAGCATCTCCGAAAAATCACCGGCGTTGCGCCGTGCTTCTTCGGCCAACTGATACGCCGGCTTATTGCCGCGTATCACGCTCACCAGTTCATCAAGCACCGAGATCAAAAAGATCAGCACGCCCAGCACCAGACTCAACTGCGGAATCCAGATCGGGATTTTGATAAGGCCCTGCGCGACCTCGTTAAATTGCCAGCTTTCAAATACAAAGCGCGTGATGGCCCACGTCATATAGCCCACGCACAGCGCTGCAAAAGTAAGCGAAACAATTTCTGCGCGGCGGCGCGCAGCCACGCCAAGCCGCTCAACCCACAAGCCGACGCGAATCAGATCGCCTTTGCGAAAGGTATGTGCCAACGCCAGAAACGCACTCGCCGCGCACAGCCAGGCTGAAATATCATCGGCGCCCCGCAACAAAATCCCGGCCTCGCGCGCGAATGCCTGCGCCAGCATGAGCACACAGATACCGGCAAGGCAGATCGCGGCGGCCACGCCGCTGGCTGCGTAGAGCGCGTCGAGCGCTCTACGCATTTTGAGGTGGTTTGGCGTTGGGTGTTCGGAGTCGAGAGTAACCTTCCCTGCGATTCGCATTGACTCTCAACGCCTAACTCCTGACTCGCAACTGATCATTTACTTCTTGCGAAACGCGCTGATAATCGCCTCGCCATCCGCGCCCGCCGATTTTTGCCACTCGGCCAGTATCGTTTCGCCCACCTTGGTAAACGCCGCGCGCATCGCCGCATCGGGCGTATGCAGCGTCATGCCGTTGTCGGCCAGCAGTTTGTTCGCTGCTTGCTCACGCTGTTTGGATAAATCCCAGCCGCGTTTTTCCGCTGTAGCCGCCGCTTCGAGCAACGCTTTCTTTTGCGCATCGGGCAAACGCTGGAACGCGCGCTCGTTCACCGCAATAATATTTTTTGGATGAAACGCATTGGTGAGGTAGTAATTTTTCACAAACTCCCACGCCTTGGTTGACGTGCCCGTGGCCGACGAAGTAATCATCGCGTGTACCGTGCCGGTGGCAAACGCCTGCGCGATCTCCGGCACCTGAATCACCGTCGGACTCGCGCCCAGCAGTTCCGCCAGACGCGCGGTTTGCGGACTGTAGGTGCGGAACTTCACGCCTTTTAAATCGGCCACCGACTTCAGCGGGTTCTTGGTGTAGATGCCCTGCCCCGGCCACGCCACGGCATACAGCAACCGCGCGCCGCGTGCCAGCAGCTTCTTCTCCAGCAACGGTTTCTGCGCCTGATAGAACTTCCACGCCGCGTCGTAACCAATGGCGACAAAGGGCACGTTGTCCGCCGCAAACACCGGGTCTTCATTGCCGAACTGCCCCAGCAATATTTCCACCAGATTCACTTGCCCGGTGGATACCGCGCGCAGCATGTCGGGATGCTTAATCAGCGAGCCATTGCTATGCACATTGATATCGAGCTGATTGTTGGTGGCCTGGCGCACGTCTGCCGCGAACAGCTTCACGTTGACGGTGTGAAACTCGCCATCGCTATAGGGAGTGGGCATATCCCATTTGGTTTGCGCCTGCGCCTGCATCGAGAGCAACAAAGCGGCGGTGGCCAGAATCGTCATTGTGAATCGCATGTCAGCATTCCTTTACTTTTTAAAATGGGGTCAGACACGATATAAACTCATGGTAGTATGAGACAAATCCAGGTCGCGCGATTCCGATACACTATCTTTCCGATACACTATCTAATGGTATCCCAACACCACGCACGAAAATCCAATACCCCATAATATCCCAACGAGGCCATGCCATGCCCCGCCTTCCCCGCTTTCACGTCCCCGGCCAGCCGCTGCACGCCATCCAGCGTGGCAATAATCGCGCCCCGATCTTCGCCTCCGAAGACGATTACGAATTCTATCGCGTATGCCTGCTCGACGCGGCAACGCAACACGCCGTGGCAATCCACGCTTACGTGTTCATGACCAACCATGTGCATCTGCTGGCAAGCCCGGCGAAGGCAGACGGACTGTCCAAACTCTTCCAGTCGGTCGGGCGGCGCTACGTGCAGTATTTCAATCACACGCACCAGCGCAGCGGCACGCTGTGGGAAGGACGTTACCGCGCCACCGTGGTGCATGCCGAGGACTATCTGCTGACGTGCATGCGCTACATCGAAATAAATCCAGTTCGCGCCGGCATAGTTGAGCACCCCGGCGACTACCCGCACTCCAGCTACCGCGCCAATGCGCAGGGCGAAGCCAACCCCCTGGTCACCCCGCATCGGGTCTATCGCCGGATAGCGTCAGAAGACGCTCTGCGGCAAGCGGCCTACCGTCAACTGTTCCGCACACAACTCAGCAAGGACGATCTCGAAACCATCCGCGCAGCCACTCACAAGGGCTGGGCGTTGGGCGACAACCGTTTTCGTGAAAAGATTGAATCGCTGACCGGACGGCGCGCGGCACCGCTGCCCAGAGGACGTCCACGGCTGATCGAGGGCAAGGGAAAGTAATAATTCTTCAATAAAAACAAATAGTTACACCAAGGATTGAGGTTAATTCATGTCTGACCCCATTTTTTCGCGATGTGGGTGACGCCGTTACGCCATGGGGTTTTGAGTTTCAGGACTGCGTTGCCGTCGCGGTTGATGCTCAGGCGTTCGTTTGAGATGGCCGGGCGCGTGATGTAGCGGGCGAGTTGTTCTATGCCCCGCCGATCATCGGCGGGGCAGCGCACCCCGGCGTGCAGGCGCTGGGAAGTGCGACTGGGAGGCCCATGTCGAACGCACGTTTGCGCCAATAAATCCCAGGCGAATTTTTCTTGCCATGAAGTGTGCTCCTCGAAGCAATATGGTGGCGTGATCATCCCCTTCGCGACCCGTCAGTCTGTCGCGGGTTTTTAGACTTGTCCGGTTTTGTAGCACATGAATTGTGCGCTTTTTCTGTTAAGAGCGTTTCGCGCTCTCGACGGCACGTCTGGCGAA
>JAYVQD010000530.1:0-3828 GCA_043777275.1 Nitrosomonadales bacterium | reverse complement strand
CCAGCTTGGCGATTTGCGCATCGGTGATGACCACCACCTCCTGCGCGAAAGCGAACGCGATCAGCAACGCGGGCAAAAGCCAAGCCAGCCAGGGGATCGATGCGCGTGGAGTGTTCACGGGAGTCGGTTCATTTTTTTGGGAACTTTACCGTACCTGATACGTCAGGTCGTATCCGACGCGAATTTTCCGCGACGCCTGAACGCACAGAATGCAACATTATTTGGCGCGCCCGAGACGATTCGAACGTCCGACCCCTGCCTTCGGAGGGCAGTACTCTATCCAACTGAGCTACGGGCGCCTTACTTACCGTTGCCGAACACCGTATACAGGTGGATTTTAGCACGCGCGCCCGCCGCAGACTTTTACCCGCACCGGCGCTCACGTTATAATCCGGTGTTTTAGCGTAACTAAAAGAGCCTGCCCCCATGAGCGATTCGCATTCCACGCCGTCTTCCGCAGATTCCAGCCTGATTAAAACGCCGACACAGTTGATTGTTGTCATCGTGTTGGCTTTCATCATTCCCATCGCAGGGATTTTCACGATTATTCACTTTGTGATGCGCGACCAGCCTCGTGCCAACCCGGCGGTGGCAGACAAAGCCGTGACCGAACGCATCAAGCCGGTGGGCAGCACGCCCGAGATCGAAAAAGGCCCGTCGCCGCTGGTGCCGGCGCCCGCACCCGTGGTCGCTGCCGCGGTCGGGGCCAATGCAACGGCAGCGCCCGCTGCCAACGGTAAGGCGGTGTACGACGCCAGTTGCCAGGCCTGTCATGCCGCTGGTGTCGCCGGGGCGCCGAAACTCGGCGACAAGGCTGCGTGGGCACCGCGCCTGGGTAGCGGCATCGCAGCGATGCTAACCAGCGCGATTAAAGGCAAAAACGCAATGCCCCCGAAGGGCGGCAACTTGAGCCTGTCCGATGCCGATGTGAAAGCGGCTGTCGATTACATGGTTGCGCAAGCGAAATAATCGTGTTTTCGCATTCCCAAAAAAGGCGCGCTCATCCGCGCTTTTTTGTTGACTGAAACGGCATAACCCCATGGCCACCTACGCCATCGGCGACGTGCAGGGTTGTTACGACGCGCTGCGCCGCTTGCTCGATATTGTGAAATTCGATCCGCCGCGCGACACACTGTGGCTTGTCGGCGACCTGGTGAATCGTGGCCCGCAATCGCTGGAAACGCTGCGCTTTATCATCAGCTTGGGCGACGCCGCGATAACGGTGCTCGGCAATCATGACCTGCATCTGCTGGTCGCGGCGGCGGGTTACACCAAGCGCTATCCCGGCGACACCATAGACGAAATCCTCGCCGCGCCCGACCGCGAGGCGTTGTTGCATTGGGTGCGTCAGCAAAAGCTGATGCATGCCGATAAGGACAAGGGCTACGCGATGGTGCATGCGGGTTTGCTGCCGCAATGGAGCATCGCCAAAGCGCTTGCGCTTGCCGCGGAAGCCGAGGTGGTGCTGCGCGGGGAGAATCACGACGATTTTCTGCGCCCGCTGTATGGCAACCAACCCAGCGCGTGGCACGACGATCTCACCGGTGACGACCGTCAGCGTGTGATCGTCAATGCCATGACGCGCATGCGGCTGTGTACCGCTGCGGGCGACATGGAGTTCAGCCACAAACTGGCGCCCGTGGCAGGCGCCATGCCCGACGGATACCTGCCGTGGTACGACGTGCCGGGCCGCGCCAGTGCCGACACGCCGGTGATCTTCGGCCACTGGGCGTCCCTCGGCGTGTTGCTGCGCGCGGACGCGATCGGCCTGGATTCCGGCTGCGTGTGGGGGCGCAAATTAAGCGCACTGCGGCTGGAGGATCGCCGCACCTTTCAATGCGGTTGCAGCGCGCTTAAACGTTCAACGCCCGGACAATAGATTCGCGGGCGGTCAGTGCCAGCGCTTTGCGATGCACGCCCGCTGTCGCCAGCGGCGGCAGAAAATGCACATGCGCTTGAATTTCATGTTGCGTCAGCATCAAACGCAGCGTGTCCATCACGGATTTATCGCCGTCGTAAGCGACTTCGGTGCAGATGGAACCATCGCGACGCCGGTATTGAATCGCCACCGGAACCACTTGCACATTCGCCTGCTGTGCCGGGCGCAGCAACGAGCTGTGAAACGGCAGCACCAGCGTGCCATCGGTAGTGGTGCCTTCAAGGAATACGCCCAACCCCGCACCCGCGCCATCGCCGCCACGCAGTGCCTGCGCAATCAGCGTGTCTATGCGCGCGAGATCACGCGGCCGCGCGCGCTCGATGAATAGCGTATCCGCCTTGACGCACAGCCAGCCGACCAGCGGCCAGCGCCGCACTTCGGATTTGGCGACAAAGCGCGTGGGCACTGCGGCATTGATCGCAAAAATGTCCAGCCACGACACGTGGTTCGCCACCAGCAAAAAGGCGGTGTCGTGCTGCGGCGGCTCGCCATGCACCGTGAGATTCCCCGCCAGATGCCGCACCAGCCCAGCCGACCAGTGTTGCAGCGTACGCCGCCGCCGCGCGATACTCATAAAGGGATAGGCCAATCCCGCAACGCCCGCCGCGTGCGTGAAGTGAGCGGCAACGCGGGTTAGCCGCCAGGCGCGCCTCAGTGGCGACGGGCGCGAGGGGCGATGCTTTGCAACAGGGGTTACCGGCACTCAGAAATATTGTTTAAAAACAAATACTTACAAACAATCAGCGTGTCACCCGCGCGGTAATGCCATCGGAAATAATACGCACACGATCACCCGCGATAAATTTTTCATCGACCGCCTGCACAATCGAAATCGAACGCCCGTCATCGAGCTTGATGGCGATTTCGATTCCCGCCTGGCGTCCGCCGGTTTGTTCCGCAGCGTTGCCCGCGAGGCCGCCGAGCACTGCACCGATCACGGAACTGACAATGGAGCCGCGGCCTTGCCCGATTTGACTGCCCACAATGCCGCCCACCACCGAGCCGATGGCGCCACCCGCGCCGGTGGCGGGGCGCGTGTTCTCAATCTGCACGTCGCGCACGTTTTCGACCACACCGGTGCGCACGATCTGCTCGCGATTCGCCTGCTCGCCGGGACGCACGGTTTCTCCGGTGGTGGCGCAACCTGATAACACGGATGCCGCCAGTAACCATGTGGCGACGGCAACTATTTTATATCCCGACTTACGCATGGGTATGCTCCCGGTGATTGCGTCTTTTACCAAGGCGACGAGCCGAAGCTGGCTTTGTATTGTGCCGCAATAGCATCGCGCGTAAACGTGTGGTTCTGTCCGCCGCGCTGCGCGATTTTGATCGATCCCAGCAGCGACGCCAGCCGGCCTGTCATGGCCCAATCCATGCCGTGCGTAATGCCGTAAAGCAGTCCGGCGCGGAACGCATCGCCGCAACCGGTCGGATCCAGTATCGCGGCAGGTTTCACACTGGGTATCTCAAACGTCTTGCCGCCGCAATGGATGACCGAGCCTTTGGCCCCCAGCGTCACGATCAATGCTTTCACCTGCTGGGCCAGCGCTTCCAGACTCTTGCCCGTGCGTTCCTGCAACAATTCAGCCTCGTAATCGTTCACCGTCACATAATCGGCAAGGTTAACGAAGTTCATCAAGTCGTCACCGTTGAACATCGGCAAACCCTGACCGGGATCAAAAATAAACGGGATGCCTGCCTCGTGAAACTCACGCGCGTGTTGCAGCATGCCGTCACGGCCGTCCGGCGCGACGATACCCAGGGTTGCACCCTTCGCATCAGCAACGTGATTCAGATGCGAGTGATTCATCGACCCCGGATGAAACGCGGTGATCTGATTGTCATCAAGATCAGTGGTGATAAACGCTTGTGCGGTGAAACTGCCC
>JAYVQD010000529.1:0-3832 GCA_043777275.1 Nitrosomonadales bacterium | reverse complement strand
AAACCCGGGGTTGGTTTGTTTTCATCCTGCTTCGCTTCAAGTGTGCCCTTGTTCATTCTTCAAAAAGGTAGGGATCAGCATACCCCAGTTTCGCCAGTATCTGTGTTTCGCGCCGTTCCATTGCTTGCGATTCCTTGATTTTAACGTGGTCGTAGCCCTGCAAGTGCAGCACGCCATGCACGGTGAGATGCGCGTAGTGGGCGGCAACGCCCTTTTTCTGCGAGCGCGCTTCGCGTGCCACCACAGGTGCGCACAGCGCGATATCGCCCGCATACGGTGGCTGGTCATGGAATACAAAAGTGAGTACGTTGGTGGCGGAATCTTTGTGGCGGTAGTTGTGGTTCAGCGTGCGGCCTTCTTTTTCTCCGACCACGCGCAGTGTGATGCGCGCATCGTGATCGAGTGCCGCACGCACCCACTTGCGAAACTGCGCGCGTGTTGGTTTGCCCGTGGCGGAAACGGCGTACTGCACGGCGAGGCTTAGTTGTGCTGATTGTGATGAGCGCGCAGCCGGTACCTTCATGGCTGATCAGAATCCTTGGGCGTTTGCACGTCCGTGCTTTTGCGTTTGCGTCCTTCATAGGCGTTAACGATGCGTTGCACCAGCGGATGGCGTACCACGTCTTCCGCGCCGAAGTAGGTGAACGCGATGCCGCGCACGGTTTTGAGTATCTCGTGCGCGTCGATGAGCCCGCTTTTCTGCCCGCGCGCGAGATCGATTTGCGTCACGTCGCCGGTCACCACCACACGGCTGCCGAAACCGACGCGGGTGAGAAACATTTTCATTTGTTCGGGCGTGGTGTTCTGCGCTTCGTCGAGAATGACGAACGCGTGATTCAGCGTGCGCCCGCGCATGAAGGCGAGCGGCGCCACTTCAATCGCGCCGCGCTCAAACATTTTCGCCACCCGGTCGTAGCCCATTAAATCATACAGCGCGTCGTAGAGCGGACGCAGGTAAGGATCGACCTTTTGCGCCAGATCGCCCGGCAGAAATCCCAATCGCTCGCCCGCTTCGACGGCGGGGCGCACCAGCACCAGGCGCTTGACCGTGTCGCGCTCGATGGCATCGACCGCGCACGCAACAGCGAGGTAGGTTTTACCGGTGCCCGCCGGGCCGATGCCGAAAGTGATGTCGTGTGTCTGAATTTTTTTCAGGTATTCGACCTGATGCGGTGTGCGGCCCTGCAAGTCGCTGCGGCGCGTGATGAGAACAGGCTCACCGGTTGCACTGTGCGTGCTGGGGGTATGCGCTGCCTGCACCAACCCCAGTTGCAGGTCTTCAGGGTGCAGCGCGTTACCGGCTTTGCCGTAAAACGTTTCGAGCACGCGCGCCGCGACCCGTGTCTTTTCGGGTGTGCCGGACAGGGTGAAATGCTCGCCACGGCGTGCAATCGCTACTTCGCAGGAGTTTTCGATCTGGCGCAGATTTTCGTCGAGCGCGCCGCACAAATTCGCCAGCCGCAGATTGTTGACCGGCGTAAAGCTAATATCTAAAGTGTTGTTTTTCAAGCGTTTTTCAAGTAGAAGCTTGCGTGCTCCCGGTAAGTTCGCCGCGCAAAGAGTAGTGCAGCGCTTCGGTAATCGTAACATCAACGAACTGGTGGGTTAGCGACGCCGGCCCCTCGAAGTTGACCACGCGATTGTTGTTGGCGCGCCCCGCCAGTTGCGCGGCGCGGCGCGAGGGGCCGGTGACCAGCACGCGCTGGCGTGTGCCCAGCATCGCGCGGCTGACGGTTTGCGACTGTTCATCCATCACGTGCTGCAGGCGCTGAAGGCGCGCGAGTTTTTCCGCTGGCGGCGTGTCATCGGTTAAATCCGCCGCCGGCGTGCCGGGACGGCGGCTGTAGACAAAGCTGTAGCCGCCATCGAATTGAACGTCGTCGATCAGCCGCATCGTTGCCTCGAAATCGGCTTCCGTCTCACCGGGAAAACCCACAATGAAATCCGACGAAATCGAAACGTCCGGCCGGATGGCGCGTAACCGGCGGATGATGGATTTAAATTCCAGTACGGTGTAACCCCGCTTCATCGCGGCGAGCACGCGATCGGAGCCGGACTGCACCGGAAGATGCACCTGATTCACCAGCTTGGGAATTTTGGCGTAGGCGTCGATCAGCCGTTGGGTGAATTCTTTCGGGTGCGAGGTGGTGTAGCGTATGCGCTCAATGCCGGGAATTTCAGCAACGTATTCAAGCAGCATCGCAAAATCCGCAGACTCACCCTCTTCTGTCGTCACCCGATAGGCGTTGACGTTTTGACCGAGCAGGGTGATTTCCCGCGCGCCTTGCAACGCGAGTTCGGCGACTTCGGCGAGCACGCTGTCAAACGAGCGCGAGACTTCCTCGCCGCGCGTATAGGGAACGACACAGAAGGTGCAATACTTGCTGCACCCTTCCATGATCGACACAAACGCCGTTGCGCCTTCGACACGCGCCGGGGGCAGGTGATCGAATTTTTCAACTTCGGGAAAAGAGATATCCACTTGCGACTTGCCGGTCTTGCGCCGCGCGTCTATCAGTTGCGGCAGGCGATGCAGGGTTTGCGGGCCAAACACCAAATCCACGTACGGTGCGCGCGTGACGATGGATGCGCCTTCCTGGCTCGCCACGCAGCCGCCGACACCGATTAAAACGTTGGGATTGTCGCGTTTGAAGTCGCGAACACGACCCAGATCATGGAATACTTTTTCCTGCGCTTTTTCGCGCACCGAGCAGGTGTTAAATAGGATGAGATCCGCTTCGGCCGGGTTTTGCGTCGGTTCCATGCCATGCGAGGCACGCAACACGTCCGCCATTTTGTCCGAGTCATACTCGTTCATCTGGCAGCCGAACGTCTTGATGTAGACTTTCGCCACGCAACGGCTCTTCGGGTTTATTTCTTGGCCTTGTCGAGCCGCGCCTGTTCATCGGGCGTCAGAATATAGATGCGCTGGATCTCGCCGGTCATGTTGAACTGAAACCATACATCGGCGTTGGCGGGCAGGTTCTGGTGCAGGATGGTGCGATTATTCTTATCGAAAATAATGCCGCCCGGCGCCAGTTTTGCCTCGGTGCGATTGATGACCACCGCAGGCATTGGGCGCGCGTCGCCGGTGGTGCCGCGTTTGCCGTTTGCCGGCAGCATGCGCAGCCCCTGTGCATAGCCGAACTGGACGCTGGCGAAAGCCGCCGCCAACACAAATAATTTCAATAAAAGCAATATCTTACGCATAATTTGACGATAACACAGGCGGCCCTCGGCGTGCAATCGCGAGGCATCATTATGCTCTCACCGGCGTATCGCGCTGCGCGAAAAACCACATCCCACTGTAAATCGGCAAGAAACAGGCGATTTAGTTCTTGGATGGTTCTTGGATGTTCGGAATTCGCGGAAAAGCGTGCGCAAACCACGCGCGGCCAACTAGCCCAAACGTGCCGATGGGCGTGCCCTGTGGGACAATTTCGACATGGACAATACGATCGCGCGCCCTGTCGTGGCCCGCAGGGTCACAACGGAGCAGAACCTTCATTGCACGGGGGCGATGGCCTGGGCGTTGCTCGCGTTGTATATCGCGCTGGGTTCGTTTACTTCTGTGTTTCCTGCACGTTTTGGCGCTGCACCTTTCCATCCGGAAGCGGCCGTGGCTATGGCGTTGCTGATGTTGGGCGGCTTCAGATTTGTGCCGCTGGTATTGCTGGCCGTGCTTGTCGGAGAAATAGCATTGCCCGGAAACATTCCGCCGCTGGCGCCACTGTTGATCAACAGCGTCATACTCACGATCGGATACGCGGCCATGGCGTATTTGCTGGTGAGCCGGTTTCGCATTCGTATCGAACTGGAAACGCGCCAGGAT
>JAYVQD010000528.1:0-3836 GCA_043777275.1 Nitrosomonadales bacterium | reverse complement strand
GTCTTTGGCGGACGGCCACTTGGAGGCGATGTCGCGCGTGGTGACGCCGACTTTAACGGCTTTGATGGAGTCATACAGCCAGCCCAAGGCGAGTGCGTAGTAGTCTTTTTGCTCCTGATTCGGCTCGCGGCCCACCATGTAGGTACGGTAGTAGCACGACTTGTAGCCGTTCCACGTCAGCGCGGCCAGATCCATGAACACCATGTCGCCCGGCTTGATGATGCGGTCGGAGAAGTTGCGCCAGTTCGGCCAGGTATTCAGGCCGGACGACACGATCACGTCTTCCACGTCTTCCATGCCCGGAATGTCGTAGAGGAACTTCATGATGTGCGCGGTCAACTGGTTTTCAGTCAGGCCCGGCTTCAGGAAGCGCATGAATTCCCAGTGCGCGGCATCGCCAATCGCGCCGACCTGCCGCATACACTCGTGCTCGTCTTCGTTCTTGACGGCGCGCGCTTCCATCATCGGGGTCATGCCGTCCACCCAGTCGATCTTCTGATCCTTGAAGATCTGGATCATGTTGATATCGACGAAATCAACACCGAGCTTCATGCCATCGACGCCGCTTTTTTTCATTTCTTTTTTGATGCCGTTGGTAAACTTGGTCACCTGCTGCAGCGACGCGGCGCCGGCAGCACCTTTGATCCAGGCATACGAATATTTGATGTTTTCTTTCGGAATCCACGGCGAGTGCTTGGCGATATGCACGCCGATGTCGCCCTGCTCGAACAGCACCGGCGCATCGTCGCCGCACAGCAGCGCGTAACGCAGACCGGGTTTCAAACGGTTCCAGCCGGGGGTGAGGGTGCTGGTGACGTAGCGCACGTTCTCGTCATACATCAGCAGCATCGCGCCGAGGCCATGCGCCTTCATGCGCTCACGCGCGCGCGCCAGACGGTGCTTGCGCAGCCGGTCCCAGTTGATCCGCTCTTGCCAATCGAGTCCCACCATGCCGACGTTTGCCATTACGCTCTCCTGTGTTGCTGGTCTTATGGAATTGTGAACAACGAAACTACAACAAAAACACATACTTAGAGTAATTCTGGTGCGGCGGGTCACAGGCAGTGATGTCTGACCCTCGCGAGGGTAAAATTTTGACTGGTTTGCCCGTGAAACACAAGTGAATTCAAAGGTTAAATCGGGTTGTTCCGTCATGGAAATGGCTGTCGGCCAAGCCCTCGATACCGGTCGCGCCAACGGGCGCGGTAGAATCGCCGCAACCTTCAAATGTCGTGAAAGTGTCCGCTCCGATGCCTGCCAGCAAGCAAACCGCGCGTAGAACGTCCGCAGTGCAGCCGCTACTTCCCGTCACCATTGAACCCGGCAACATCCGCTACGCCCCGGGCGTGCGTGCAGGCCGCTGGATATTCGCCATCGGGCACAAGGGCACGGCGGATTTCGTCAGTGGCATGGCGCCGGACGTTACCGACACAGCCGCGCCGCGCCACGGCGCGCCCAAGTTCAGGAAGGAAGCGCAACACATCTTCGCCAACTTCGACAAGGTGTTGAAGGCTGGTGGCAGTGATCGACGGCACGTGGTGCGCGTCGATCAGTATTACACCGGCGGGCCGGTGGTGCCTGCGTATCACGAAGTGCGCCGCGACTTCTTCGGTGGCCACGTGCCGCCGAGCACGTCCAATCTGCACCAGAAATTTCTGCTCGCCGGGCAGGACATGGAAGTGCAACTGATGGCGGCGGTTCCCGGCAAGGGTTTCGAGGTGGCGCAGCACCGCCCGGCCAATCTGCCTGTGCATGCGACCTCGGGCTACAGTCCGGTGCTCACCTGCGGCGACTACGTGTTCGTCGCGGGACAAACGGCGGAGGCGTTCAAAACAGAGGAAGGCCCGATAGACCCCGCAGCGCGCATGCCGGCGGGGCACCTTTGGAAAGGCACGCCGATCAAGCTGGAAACCGAATTCATCATCGAGCGCAAATTAAAGCCCGCGCTGGCGACGGTGGGCAACACGCTGGCGGAGGTGGTGAAGGCACAGGTGTATTTGCGCGATATCGACGACGCGCCGGCGTTCAACGAGGTCTGGGCAAAACATTTTCCCAACGCGCCACCGGCGACGACCATCATCACCACCGCCAATCCCGGCTTTATCTGCGAGGCAGGGCGCATTGAAATCAACACCATCAGCGTCAGACGCGGCGGCAAAACGAAAAAGCAGGTGATCGACGCTGGCGTGCCCACGGCATTTGAAGGCCATGTGCAGGCCGTGCGCGCGGGTGACTTGTTGTTTCTTTCCGGCCTGATGGCGGTGGATAGCAACGGCGCGCTGGCCGAGGCCGCGCAACTCGATCCGCGCCAGCCGCATTTCGGCAGCGCAGTGCAATTGCAGATGGAACACATGCTCGCGCAGGCCGAGCGCATTTGCCGCAAGGCCGGCACGTCGCTCGCCAACGTGGTGCGCGCACAGCAATTTCATACCTGCCTCGCGGATTTCAACGCGGCGTGGCAGGTGTGGGATCGCCATTTGCTGCGGCAGTACCTGCCGTTCTCCGCCATCGAGGTGCCCGCGCTTGCCGTGCCCGGCGCGGTGGTGATGCTGGATTTGTGGGTGTATGTACCATAAGTATTTGTTTTTAATGATAAAGGTAATAAGGGCTTGATGATGCGCCACACCTTCTATCGCGTGCTGCACATATTCCGCGCAATGTACGCACTGGGCGTATGGCTGCTTGCCGCGCCCATGCTCGCAATGCCCGCGCTTGCGCTGGCGCAAGCCGAGACCGCGGCCAATTACCCAACACAGCCGGTACGTTTCGTTGTCCCGTTCTCAGCCGGGGGCGGCACCGACGTCATCATGCGCCTGATCGCCAAACACATGGCCGACGCGTGGAAAGTCAACGTGATCGTCGATAACCGCGTAGGCGCGGGTGGCGTGGTGGGATCGCAGCACGTCACGCAGCAAAAGCCCGATGGCCGCACGTTTCTCGCGGTGGCGAGCGCATTCGCCGTGCGCGCGGCCATCGACCGCAATCTGCCGTATGACGTGAACAAGGATTTCACTGGCGTTGGCCAAATGGCGCGCTCGCCGAGTTTCATGGTGGTGTCACCGTCGCATGGATTCGGTTCGTTGAAAGAGTTGATCGCATATGCCAGGAAACAACCGCAGGGCATTCTTTATGGCTCCGCAGGCGTGGGCAGCACTGCGCACATGCATGCCGCCGCCGTGGCGCACCTGGCGAAAATCAAGGCCGACCACGTGGCGTTTCGCGGCACGCCGGAAGCGGTTCTCGATGCGATGGCCGCGCGCGTGCTCTATGCGTTTGCGCCGGGGCCGAACGCGATCCCGCTGGCACGCGCGGGCAAGTTGCAAATTCTGGTGACGACATCGCCTGCGGGCGCGCGCTTTCTGCCGGGCATTCCCAGCATCGCGCAGGCAGGTTTGCCCGGTTACGAAGGCGACGATTGGTTCGGCGTCTTCGCGCCAGCGGGCACGCCGCTGGCGATACGGGCGAAAGTGTCCAACGAAATGGCGCGCATACTTAAACTGCCCGACATGCGTGAGCGGCTGCATGCGCTGGGCGCGGAGCCGGTGTCCAGCGCGCCGGCGCCGTTTGAAACCATGGTGCGCGATTACGTCGTGAACATGCGCAAGCTGGGGGATGAAGTCGGGATCAAAGCGGAATAAAGCGTCAAGTGCGATTAACCACAGATGAACACAGATAAACACAGATAGGGGCAAAACCGGAATTGTTTTTCATCTGTGTTTATCTGTGTTCATCTGTGGTTATTGATCTTTCCATAATTCGTGACAAACCCAATCCGTTCGCCCTGAGCTTGTCGAAGGGCAGCAGGGCTTCGACAAGCTCAGCCCGAACGGTGTAAT
>JAYVQD010000527.1:0-3837 GCA_043777275.1 Nitrosomonadales bacterium | reverse complement strand
GGACCCACGGGAACCACGGTGACCGCCTACATCATCCGCCGCCTGTGGCAATTCGTGCCGACACTGTTGGGTGTGGTGTTGCTGGTATTCGTTCTGTTCAACTGGATCGGCGGCGATCCGGCGTATTTGCTGGCGGGAAAAATGTCGAACCCGGAGCAAATCGAAAACATTCGCAAGCAGTTGGGCGTGGATCGCGCGTATCACGTCCAATTGGGGATATTCATCACGCAAATTGTCACTGGCGATTTCGGCGCAAGCTGGGCCACCAACGAAAAAGTCTCGGCGATATTCGCCACGCGCCTGGGGCCGTCGCTGACGGTGCTGGTGCCGATGTTGATTTTGAGCACGCTGTTGTCGATGGCAATGGCGATGGTGGTGGCGTGCCGGCGCGGCTCGCTGACTGACCGCGCCATCATGATCGCTTGCACGGTGGGGCAATCGATCAGCATCCTTGTCTATATTATTGTTTTTCAGTATGTTTTTGCCTATCAACTGGGCTGGTTTCCGGTGCAGGGCTGGGGGCAGGATTTCGTTACCAATCTGCTCAAGTTCAGCGCGCTGCCGATCATCGTCGGCGTAGCGGTGTCGCTGGCGCCCGACACGCGGCTCTACCGCACGTTTATTCTCGATGAGATTCATCAGGACTATGTGCGCACCGCGCGTGCTAAAGGCATGTCTGAGGCGCGCGTGATGGGTGTGCATGTGTTGCGCAATGCGGCGATTCCGATTGTCACCCATGTGATGATTCAATTGCCTGCGCTCCTGGTGGGCGCGTTTCTGATCGAGCGGTTTTTTTCGATTCCCGGTATCGGTCGCGAGGTGCTGCTGGCGGTGGAGCGCAGCGATTTTCCCGTTATCAAGGCGGTGACGATTTATGTTGCGGTGGCGACGCTGTGCTTCAATCTGCTGGCGGATATTCTCTACAAAGCGCTTGATCCGCGGGTGCAATTGAAATGAGCGCGATGGCGGTCTCTCCGGGATTGTGGGCGCTGGCGTGGCGGCGGCTGCGTCGTGACCGGGTGGCAATGGTGTCGCTGGCGGTGGTTTGCGCCTACGTGTTGACCGTGGCCGCGGCGGCGTTGGGATGGATCGCGGCGGACTGGTCGCGCGAGGCGGGTGTGAACTACGCGCCGCCGGGTTTTACGGGGGCGGATTCCGCTGCGCCGGACGCTAAGCCAGCGCAACCCGCTGTGGCAGCGCAAGCCCCTGCGGCAGCGCTGCCGGACGACACCGGCATTGCCGACCCATTGGCGGCAACGCTTGCCGAGCTGCGCAAGGGATTGGCCGCCGCCCCGGCAGCGGAAACCAAAGCGCAAACGCTGTTGTTGGGCGGCGATAAATGGGGCAGAGACGTGTTCAAGAAGGCCGTTAAAGGCACCGAGACATCGCTCATTGTCGGCGTGGTGGCCGCGTTGCTGGCGGTGTTGATCGGCACGGTACTAGGCGCGTATGCGGGCTACCACGGTGGCCGCCTGGACGACTTTCTTAATTGGGTTTACAGCGTGTTCACGTCAATACCGTATCTCTTGCTGGTGCTGGCGATAGCCGCGGTGCTGAATCAGAAAGGCACGCTCACCGTGATTTTGATTTTGGGATTGACGGGATGGACCGGCATTTTCCGCCTGGTGCGTGCCGAATACCTGAAGCATCGCACGCGCGAATACGTGCTGGCGGCGGACGCCATCGGCGCCTCGCACACGCGCCGCATGTTCGCGCATATTTTCCCCAACGTAAGCCACGTGGTGCTGGTGCAGCTGTCGCTGCATGTGGTGCTGTTCATCAAATCCGAAGTGATTTTGAGCTTTCTCGGCTTTGGCGTGGGTGTCGATACCGTGTCATGGGGCAGCATGCTGAACGAATCACAATCAGAACTGATACTCGGCAAATGGTGGCAACTTGCCGCGGCCACGGCTGCGATGGCGGTGCTCGTAACGGCATTTAGTCTTTTCACCGATGCGTTGCGCGATGCGCTGGACCCGCGGTTGAAATGACCCGTGACGCCTCAGGAAAAAATGCGCGCCAGTTCTTCAGCCGAAAGGATTTTATATTGACCCGCCGGCAGATCGCCGAGCGCCAGACCGCCCGTCTGGAAGCGGTGCAGTGCAACAACGTGGTTGTCGACGGCTCCGAACATGCGCCGCAGTTGATGGTAGCGCCCTTCAGTGAGGATCATCACGCCGCTGTTGGGGCTTTCGGTGCGCCAGATCGCGGGCTTCAACGGCTTGTCCTCATCCTTGAGCATGAATGTGCCGGTGGCGAACAAGGCGGTTTCGTCACCGCGCAGCGCATCGCGCAGTGTTACGCGGTAATGTTTTTCGGCATGGGTTTTGGGGTGGATGATGCGGTGGAGCAGCTCGCCATCATCGGTAAAAAGAAGCTGGCCGGTGCTGTCTTTATCCAGCCGCCCGACGCTCGACAGCGCCGGTTTGCGCGCACGAAATCGCGCGGGCAGCAAATCATAAACCATCGCGCCGGCTGCGTTGTGGGAGCAGGTATAGTCAACCGGTTTATGCAGCATCAGCGTCAGCGGCGAGGGCGGATCGACCGCCGTGCCGTCAAAATGCAGCGATCCGGCGCGCACCAGATCCAGCGCAATGCTCTGCTCCGCGTTGGTAACGGCCTCGTCGTTCAGGGTAACCCTGCCGGTGCGGCAGGCCGCCGCTATTTCGCGGCGGCTGGCATAACCCAGATTGGAGAGCAGGCGGTCGATTCGAATCGTCGGGGAAGCAGAGATGGGATGGCCTTTCTTGAGAGTCGGCAATGTAGCCGCGGTTGGTCTGGCGGTCAATGGTGTTTATGTTAACAACCCGTCTGCCCGCGCAGTGGTTTCCCGAATTTGAAGCGATGGTTCCTTCGACAAGGTACTGCGGGCGGGCGCAATCGGCGCGATAATGGTGCAACCGTAAGCGACATGACACAGGAAGAAACTTTACTTGGCGTGCGCAACCTGAAAGTCGATTTCAGAATCGACGAAGGTGCTGTGCTGCACGCCGTGCGTGGTGTGAGTTTCGATGTCGCCGCGAATACTACCGTGGCGCTGGTGGGTGAATCCGGCAGTGGTAAATCGGTCTCCGCGTTGGCGATTCTGGGCTTGTTGCCCACGGCGAACGCCAGCGTGCTGGCGGGCAGCGGGATCCGTTATCGTAATCATGATTTACTCGCGATGTCGCCACGCGAGATGACGGCGCTGCGCGGCGCGGAAATCTCGATGGTGTTTCAGGAGCCGATGAGTTCGCTGAACCCGGTGTTCAGCATCGGCTTTCAATTGGTTGAGGTGCTGAAAAAGCACCTGGCGTTAAGCGGCAAGCGCGCACGCGAGCGCGCGATTGCGTTGCTGCAAGAGGTGGGCATCCCCGATCCGCACACGCGCATCGACGCTTACCCACATCAATTTTCCGGCGGGCAGCAGCAGCGCGTGATGATTGCGATGGCGATTGCCTGCGAGCCGCGCCTGCTGATCGCCGATGAGCCTACCACCGCCCTAGATATTACTGTGCAAAAACAAATACTTACGTTACTTTCGGATTTGCAGAAACGCAGGCGCATGGCGATGCTGTTTATTACGCACGACTTGGGGCTGGTGGCGGAGGTGGCCGATCAGGTGATCGTGATGCGTGACGGTGAAATCCGCGAGCAGGGCGGCGTGAAGCACATTTTTTCCGCGCCGCAAGACGCGTATACCAAAGCGTTGCTGGCATGCCGTCCGCCGCTGGCCCGGCGACCGCTGCGCTTGCCGGTGGTGGAGGATTTTCTGACGGGTTCAACGGCGCCGCTTCATGCGCCTGAACGGCAACGGGGATTACGCGGCAACGAGGAAATCATTCTTGAAGTCAGCCA
>JAYVQD010000526.1:0-3838 GCA_043777275.1 Nitrosomonadales bacterium | reverse complement strand
CTCGAATCCATCGGCTTATCGTTCGATGCGCTGTTTGTCACCGGCCTGGCGGGCGACGCGTGGCCCGCCGCGCCGCGGCCCAATCCGTTTCTGCCGGTGGCGCTGCAACGCGCACTCGGCGTGCCGCATGCCTCCGCCGAATGGGAGCTTCAGTTCGCGCGCCGCATGACCACGCAGTGGCTCAACGCGGCGCCGGAGGTGACCTTGACGTGGCCGCAACGCGACGGTGAGCGCGAGTTGGCCATGAGTCCGCTGATCGATACCATTGCAGCGACCATGCAGGCGACAGCGGCGCCGCTGCCGTCGTCACTGTCGCCGTTAGCGTTATTACGCGACGCTTTGTTCGGCGCGCGCTGTTTCGAGACGCTGGCGGACGAACGCGCGCCGCTGCTGCCCAGTCTGCCCGAGGGCGTGCGCGTGAGCGGCGGCACGCAGATGTTCCAGAATCAGGCGGCGTGTCCGTTTCGCGCATTTGCGATCCATCGTCTGGGGGCGTCGGGTCTTGAAGAAGGCGCGGACGGACTCAATCCGCGTGATCGCGGCAGCCTGGTGCATCAGGCGCTGGCGGCGCTGTGGCGCGACCTGGGTTCGCAGGCGAATCTGTTGGCGCTGGACGATGCGGCACTCGAACAAAAGACCCGGCTTGCGGTGGATGCCGCCGTTCAAGCGTTGTGCCAGACGCGCCCCGACATCATGACCGGCGCCTTCGCGGCCCTGGAGCGTACCCGCCTCACCGCCTTGCTGTTGCGGCTTGCCGCGCTGGAAAAAGCGCGCGCGCCGTTCGAGGTGGTGGCGTGCGAGCAGCCCCGTGCCCCGGTGATCGCGGGTGTGCAACTGCGAGCGCGGATTGATCGTGTGGATCAACTGGCCGATGGCAGCCACGTCATTCTCGATTACAAAACGGGGCTGGCGCATATCGGCGGCTGGCTGGGCGAGCGCCCGGACGAGCCGCAGTTGCCGCTGTATGCGGTGGCGGGGGACGCCGATGTTTCGGGTGTCGCGTTCGTGCAACTGCGTGCGCGTGAAGTCGTGTTCAATGGGCTTACGCGCGACGAACAGGTATTGCCCGATGTCGCCACGCTGGCGACCTCGAAAAATCTCTCGGCGCAGTACGCGAGCTGGCCCGCGTTGCTGGCGTCGTGGCGTACGGTGCTGGAGCAACTGGCGCGGGATTATCTCGCCGGCCACGCCGAAGTCGCTCCCAAGCTGCATCCGAAAACCTGCGAGTACTGCGATCTCAGCGCTTTATGCCGCGTGCGCGAGCTGATCGATCGCAGTGCATCGCTGGACGACGCATGAGCGCGAACGTTTCCACCGATCTCGCGCAGCGTGCCGAGCGCACCGATCGCGCCGCGCGCGCGGATTACACCGACCGCGCTGCGCGCGCTCGCGCACTCGATGTGTCGTGTTCGTTCATCGTGCAGGCGCCCGCGGGTTCGGGCAAAACCGAGCTGCTGATCCAGCGCTACCTCGCCTTGCTCGCCGGCGTGGCGGAGCCGGAAGAAGTGATCGCCATCACTTTCACCCGCAAGGCCGCGGCGGAAATGCGCAGCCGCGTGCTGGCGGCGCTGGCCTCCGGCGCTAACGCTAATGACACGCCGCCCGAATCGTCAGATGAGACAGCGCACCGACAAGTCACGTGGCGGCTGGCGCGTGCGGCGTGCGCGCGCGATGCGGCGCAAGGCTGGGCGCTCGCCGCCAACCCCAACCGGCTGCGCATCGACACCATCGACGCGCTGTGTCATGCCCTGGCGCGGCAGATGCCGGTGCTGTCGCGTTTTGGCGCGCGGCCCGAAACCGTGACCGACGCGTACCCGCTGTATGAAGAAGCGGCGCGACGCACCCTCGCCTTGTTGGACGCGGGCGGTGAAGCGGGCGCGCACGTGGCGACGCTATTGGTGCATCTGGACAACCATGTCGCGAACGCGATTGAACACATCGCGGGCATGCTGGTCAAGCGCGACCAGTGGATACGCCACGTGGCCGCGCGCATGGCGCCTGACGCGCGGCGCGCGCAACTCGAATCGGCGCTGGCGCGCGAGGTCGAGCAGGTGCTGGAAAGACTGGTTGAGCTGATTCCCGCCACGCTGCACGATGAACTGACGGCGCTGCTGCGATATGCGTGCGGCAATCTGGCGGCGGCGGGCATGGCCTCGCCGATAGGGGCCTGCGCTGGATGGGATGGGTTGCCCGGCGCGCAAGCGAGCGATCTCGATGCCTGGCGCGGTGTCGCCGAATTATTGCTGACTAAAAACGACGGCACGCTGCGCAAGGTGGTTAATAAAAACACCGGCTTCCCGCCCGGCGCGAACAAAGCCGAAAAAGCCGCAGCGTTGGCGGCCAAGGCGCGTCACGCGGCGATGATGGCCGCGCTGGAGCCGCATCGCACGTTAGTGGAAACGCTGCATTTCACGCGCGCGTTGCCGCCCGCCGCGTACACCGACGCACAATGGCGCGTGGTCGAAGCGCTTGCCGCCTTGCTGCCGCTGGCGGCGGCGAAACTGGAACTGATTTTCGGCGAACGCGGTCAGGCTGATTTCACCGCAGTGTCGCAAGCCGCTTTGCGCGCGCTGGGCGAAGACGATGCGCCGACGGATCTGGCGCTGGCGCTGGATTACCGCATTCGTCATCTGCTGGTGGACGAGTTTCAGGATACCTCGCTGTCGCAATACGAATTGCTGACGCGTCTCACTGCGGGCTGGCAGGCAGATGACGGGCGCACGTTGTTTGTGGTGGGCGATCCGATGCAATCGATCTATCGCTTTCGCGAAGCCGAAGTGGGGCTGTATCTGCGCGCGCGCATCGAGGGCATCGGCAGCGTGCCGCTGACGGCGCTTACGCTCACGGTGAATTTTCGTTCGCAACGCGGTGTGGTGGATTGGGTGAATTGCGCGTTCGAGACGGTGATGCCCGATGCCGAAGATCTCGCCAGCGGCGCGGTGCCTTATATGCCTTCGCAGGCCTATCACAGGCAAGCGGCTGACGACGCCGTGCATGTGCATGCGCTGGGCACTTTTGACCGCGCACATGAGGCCCAGCGCGTGGCCGAAATCGTGCAATGGGAGAAATCTGAAAATCCCAATAAAAACATAGTGTTACTGGTTCGCGCGCGCGGGCATCTGCGGCGCATCGCGCAGGCGTTGCGGGAGGCTGGGCATTCGTTTCAGGCCGTTGAAATCGAAGCGCTGGGGCAGCGCCCCGTGGTGCAGGATTTGACCGCGCTCACGCGTGCGCTGTTTCATCCGGCGGATCGCATCGCGTGGCTGGCCGTGCTGCGCGCGCCATGGTGCGGGCTGACGCTGGCGGATTTAACGGCGCTCGCGGGTGACAATCATCGCGCCGCGGTGTGGGTGCTGATGCATGACGAAGCGCGCGTCGAAACATTATCTGCCGACGGCGCGCGCAGGCTCACGCGCGTGCGCGGGATACTCCATGAATTTGTGGCGGCGCGGCGGCGTGTAGCGGCGGCGCGCTGGATCGAAGGCGCATGGCTCGCATTGGGCGGACCAGCGTGCGTCGCCGAGCGCGCCGATCTTGAAGACGCGCAGGCGTACTTTCGTCTGCTCGAAACGCTGGAAGAAAGCGGCGACATCGTTGATTTCGGCGCGTTGGAAGAAAGCGTCGCGAAATTGTTCGCCGCAGCCGATGCGCAAGCCGACGCACGCTTGCAGTTGATGACCATCCACAAGGCCAAGGGACTCGAATTCGATGTGGTGATCGTGCCGGGGCTGGGCTACACGCCGCGCCGCAACGAGTCGCAACTGCTGGCGTGGCAGCAACGCCCGCGCGCGCACGGCGAGGCGGAATTGCTGCTGGCGCCGATACGCCAAGCGAGCGC
>JAYVQD010000525.1:0-3842 GCA_043777275.1 Nitrosomonadales bacterium | reverse complement strand
GGCCGAAGCGCAGCATCTCGCGCAAATGGGCAACTGGTACTGGGACATCGCAAAACCGGCGGCACGCTGGTCGGACGAGATGTACCGCATTCTGGGTTATCAGCCGGGCGGCTGTGCGCCGGACTGGAAGAATTTCGTGGCGCTGGTCGATGTGCGCGAACAGCAAGCCCTGCACCAACGGTTGCAAGGTGCGATGGCGGCGCCGGGATCATTTTCCGCTGAAAACCAGATCACCACGCCCGACGGGTTATATCGGGTCGTCCACAGTCAAACGTCGTCTGTCGCGGATGCCGGCGGCAAAGTGGTGCGTCTCTACGGCACGGTTCACGACATCACGGAACGCAAACACGCCGAAGACAAAATGCACTATCTGGCGATGTACGATGCACTGACCGGCTTGCCCAACCGCCAGCTTTTTCATCAGCAACTGGAACAATCCGTGGCGCGCGCAACGCGTAATCGCACGCACATCGCCATCATGTTCATCGATCTGGATCGCTTCAAGCGCATCAACGATACCCTGGGGCACGCCACCGGCGATATGCTGTTGCGCGAGGTCGCGGCGCGCCTGAACAGTTGCGTTCGCACCACCGATGCCGTGGGCCGCGACGGCGAGCCATCGCGACCGGAAGGGCGGGTAGCGCGCCTCGCGGGCGACGAATTCACCGTCACGCTCGATACGCTGCACGAGCCGCAGGATGCGGCGCGCGTGGCACGGCGCATCATTGCCGAAGTGTCGCGCCCGTTCATGCTGAGTGGGCAGGAGGTGGTGGTGACCACCAGCATCGGCATCGCGGTGTATCCCGAGGACGGCGAGCAGGCGGAAATTCTGCTGAAGAATGCCGACGTGGCGATGTATCAGGCCAAACGCCAGGGCCGCAATACGTATCAGTACTTCGCCGGCGAAATGAACAGCGCAGCGGTCGAGCGGCTGCGGCTCGAAAACGAACTACGGCGCGCGATGGAGCGCGGCCAGTTTTTTCTGAATTACCAGATCAAGATCGATGCGCGCGACGGCAGCATCGCGGGCGCAGAGGCGTTGATGCGCTGGCGGCATCCAGAGTTGGGCCTGGTGCCGCCCGTGCAGTTCATCCCCGTCGCCGAGGAGATCGGCTTGATCGTCAGCTTCGGGGAATGGGTGCTCGACGAAGCATGCCGCCAACTCAAAGTGTGGCGCGATGCCGGATTGCCGCTCGCGGAGATGGCGGTCAATCTGGCCAGTCCGAGCTTTCGGCAACCCGACCTGGTTGAACGGGTGGCTTCGGCGCTGCGGCGCCATGGCGTGCATCCCGCTTGTTTATGCATCGAAGCCACCGAGAGCATATTGATGCGCGATGCAGACGCCACCATGAGCACATTGAAACAGTTGCGCGAGCTGGGGGTGAAGCTGTCTATTGACGACTTCGGTACCGGCTATTCGTCGCTGAGCTACCTGCGGCGGTTTCCGATCGATCAATTGAAAATTGACCGCTCATTCGTTAACGAAGTGGCGGTGAACAGCGACGACGCCGCCATTGTTGCCGCGATTGCGTCGCTCGCGCGCAGCCTCAGTCTCGATGTGGTCGCCGAAGGCGTGGAGACGGTTGAGCAGGCGCGCCTGCTGGCCAAACAGGGCTGCCACATCATGCAGGGCTATTTTTTCAGCAAGCCCTTGCTGGCGGAGGAGCTCACGCCTTTGCTCGCGCAAGGCGCGGCGTTTAATCTGCACATACTCGAACGCTTGAGCGAGTCCCCCGAGGTTGATGACGAGATGCCGTCGGTGGCTACCCTATGAGCATGCGACAACCGGAGAAACCGTGACGGCGAAATTGCGCGCGGTTGACTGCTTGATGGGGCAGGGATAGTGTCTCGTTGAGTGAAAGACGGCGTTTGAAATGCCGATATACCTTTGCGTGCCTTTGCGTAATTTTGCGCTCGGAAAACCGCAACCATAGTGCATAGTGAACAGCAGGAAGCCGCTATCCAATAGCATGGTAACCCGGTAGGCTCGAACTCACTACGAGGAGCAATCGCATGAATATCATTCGATGGTTGGGCGCATTCGTGGGGTTCCTCTTGTTCGCGTGCGGCACGGCGTGGTCGCAGCCCGCTTCAACAGGCTCAGGACAGGCGTATCCAATCAAGCCGGTGCGGGTTGTCGTTGTGTTTCCGCCTGCTGGCGCGACCGACGTCGTGGCGCGGTTTGTATTTCAGAAAATGAGTGAGCAGCTCAACCAGCCGTTCATGATCGACAACCGCGCCGGTGCGGGCGGCATGATCGGCGCCGAGATCGTGGCGAAGAGCGCGCCCGACGGCTATACGATCATGGTGTATTCGCAGACGCTCCTCGCTAACGCGCACCTCTACCAAAAACAGCCGTATGACGCGTTGAAGGATTTTATCGGCATCACGCCGCTCACGCGGCTGGTGGGCATGCTTACCGTACACCCGTCGATGCCGGTGCGCACGACCAAAGATTTCATCGCCGTGGCGAAAGCGCGGCCCGGTGAAATTCTCTATGGTTCAGCCGGCGTCGGCGCGTATCAGCATCTTGCGATGAGTACTCTGGCCAGCGTGATCGGCGCGAAGATGACGCATGTCCCTTTCAAGGGCGGCGCGCCGGCGGTGGTTGCGATGATGGGCGGCGAGATACAGTCGATACTCACGCCGATAGCCGAAGTGTATCCGCACCTGAAGTCCGGTCGGGTGCGGCCCATCGCGGTGTCGTCGGAGAAGCGAACCACCCAATTTCCGGAGATCCCCGCCATCGCGGAAACCGTAAAGGGTTTCGAATTCATCTCGTGGTTTGCTGCTTTTGCGCCGGCAGGCACGCCTAAGCCGATTATCGACAGACTCAACGCCGAACTCAAGAAAGCCGTGGCAGACCCCGATGTCACCGCGAAGCTATCGGCGCAGGCGCTTGATCCCATGTATATGACTGCCGAGGATTTCGCCAAACAAATCCAGTCCGATTACGACAGGCTCAGGCAAGTGGTGAAACAGTCGGGCGCTCGCATCGAATAGCCGCAGCGGCGGATAGCAGTGGCAAACGCAGTGGCAGACAGCAGAGGCAATATGAAACATCGTTCATTCGGCAGCACCGGCATCAAGGTGTCGGAAATCATTTTCGGCGCCGGCGCCGTCGGCGGCATTCTCGTCTACAAGGACGACGCCACCAAACGCGAGGCGATCCGCCGCGCATTCGCCGGCGGCATCAATTGGGTCGATACCGCCGCTGCCTATGGCAACGGCAAATCAGAAGAAGCCCTCGGCTGGCTGCTGCCTGAATCGGCAGTGACTCCCGCAGTGACTCCCGCAGTGGCTCCTTATCTTTCAACCAAGTTCCAGCTCGATGTCGAGGACTTAAAAGATATCCCGGCACAGATCGAAGCGCGGCTGATGGCCAGCCTCGCCCGGCTCAAGCGTTCAGCGGTCGATGTGCTGCAACTACACAATCGCATCGGTACCAAACCGGGTGGCCGGGTGATGACGGTCGAGCAAATCCTCGGCAAGAACGGCGTGGCCGACGGGCTCGACCGGCTGCGCGAGAAAGGCTTGATTCGGCATAGGGGCATTACCGCACTCGGCGAGGCCGCATCCGTGTGCGAAGTCATCCGCAGCAAGCGCTTCGATTCCGCACAGGTCTATTACAACCTGTTGAATCCCAGCGCGGGCCGCAACATGCCCCAGGCCTGGACCGGGCAGAACCTCGGCGGCATTATCGAAGCGTGCCGATCCAACGGTGTTGCGGTGATGGCGATTCGTATTTTTGCCGCCGGCATTATCGCCACGGATGAGCGCACCGGGCGCGAGAGCATGCTCACCGCCGACACCAGCCTCGCCGAAGAGCAACGCAAAGCCAA
>JAYVQD010000524.1:0-3860 GCA_043777275.1 Nitrosomonadales bacterium | reverse complement strand
TCGAGCCTCTTGATATCGCATGGTTCGAGGAACCCTGCCATTGGTACGACGACGCCGCGATGATGGCGCGCGTGCGTCAGGCGATCCGCATGCCGGTCACCGCTGGTCAGAGTGAGATTACCTGCCAGGGTGTGCGTCGGCTGCTCGACGCGGGCGCGGTGGATTACGTCAACTACGATGTGTCCGAAGGCGGCGGCGTCACCGACTGGCGCCGTGTGGCGGGGCTGTGCGCCACGGCGGGCGTGCGTATGGCGCATCACGAGGAAGCGCAGATTGCCTCGCAGCTTCTGGCCGCTGTGCCGCACGGCACTTACGCGGAGTGCTTTGCCCACCCCGACCGCGATCCGATCTGGCAGCGCATGTGGGTGAATCGCCCGCGGGCGAAGAACGGCACGATCAAAGTGCTGAACCTGCCGGGATTCGGCATCGAGCTCGACGAAAAAATGGTGCAAAAATACCGCGTGGGTTGATCCGCGTCGGCACGGCATGTTGGACACCAAACACCTCATCATCACCGGTCGTGTGCAGGGCGTGGGATTTCGCCATTACGTGGCGCACAAGGCGCGGCAGTTTCACGTCACCGGCTGGGTGCGCAATCGCCGCGATGGCAGCGTGGAAGCGATGATTCAAGGCGCGCCACAGAACGTAGAGGCCCTGATCGTGCGCGCGCGTCGCGGGCCGCCCATGTCCGCAGTGACGTCAGTGGCGGTAAGCGAAGGCACGGGCAGCTACACGGAATTTGTGACGCGGCCTACGGAATAGCACCGTAAAACTGCAAGCCGCGAGGCTATACCTTCGCCGAAGCCTGCTTCTGAATCTCGACCGCGCGTGCGCGATGCTTCGCTGCTTCGTCTTTGCGCCCGAGCGCCTCACACACTTCCGCCAGATTATTCAGCGTGTGCGCGACGCTCGGGTTCAGCGGCCCCAGCACCTTTTCTTTCATGGCGAGCGCGCGGCGCAGGTAGGGTTCGGCTTCCTTGTAACGCGTCTGGCTCAGTAGATTGGCGCCCAGATTATTCAACGCCGTGGCGGTTTTGCTATCGTCGCCATGCACTTTCTCGAACAGCGGCAGCACGATGCGCTGCAACTTCTCGGCTTCGGCGTATTTTTTCTGCGCCTGCAATGTGTCGGCGAGATTGAGCATGGTGAGCGCGGTTGTGGGGTGCGCGGCGCCGAGCGCTTTGTCGCGTATCGCCAGCGCGCGCCGATAGTGTTTTTCAGCTTCGTCGAAACGTTTCTCCAGCCGCAGCACCAGCGCCAGCGTACTCACGCTGAGGGCGGTGTTTTGATGTGCGGTGCCGAAGGTTTTCTCGGCCTCCACCACCGCGTCGCGCGCGAGTTGCCCGGCTTGCTTGAACGCGCCGGTCTGCAACTGCGGCATCACCTGATCGTGCAGCGCCTTCCACTCGGATTCACCCGCGGTTGCGCTGGTGACTATCATCATCGAAAATAAAATTCTGTTTAAAAACATATACTTACGTAATTCCATTCGTATAGATTAAGCGCACATTCTCAGGCTTTACCCACTCGCCCAGCGACGCGATCAACTCATCACGCGGATGCACTTTCCACTGCTCGCCGAGTTTCATTTCGCAGCGCGCGTCCTTGTTGAAATACTCAATCTCCACCGGGCACGGGCCATTCAGATGCGGGGTGAGCAGTGCGCGCAGCTTCTCGCCCGACGATTGGCCGTTGCAGGTTATTTTGAGCGCGCGGGCAAATTGTTCGCGCGCTTTTTGCATATCGAAAATATTTTCCGCCGAAATGCGCAGGCTCTCGGATTCGTCATACATCGATTTGGTCACCTTGCCTTCGACCACGACCAGGGTGTCTTCTTTCAGCCAGTGACGGTGCTTTTCGTAGAGTTCGTTGTACACGGTGAGCTCAAGGCGCGCGTAGCTGTCATCAAGCACCAGCACGCCCATGCGGCCGCGCCGCGTCATCTGGATACGCTGACTGACGATGATGCCCGCCAGCATCACGGTCTGCGCCGGTACGACTTGATCCAGCCGCGTCGGCGCGAAGCCGCGCAACTCAGCCTCGTAGGTGCGGAATGGATGCCCCGACAGGTAGTAGCCCACGGCCACTTTCTCCTGCTTCAACCGTTCGAGGTCATTCCAGCGTGGCGCCGCCGCCAGATGCGCGGTGGGCCGATGGTCTTCGACTTCACCAAACAGATTGGTCTGGTTCGCGCTGCGACTCGCCTGATCCGCGCTCTCCAGTGCCAGTCCCACGGAGGCCAGCAACGCCGCGCGATTATCATCCACGCTATCGAACGCGCCCGCGCGCACCAGCGATTCGACCACGCGCCGGTTGACGATGCGGTTATCGACACGATGGCAAAAATCAAACAAATCCTTGTACGGGCCGTGTCGGTCGCGCTCGTCGATAAAGTGGTTGATCGCGCCTTCGCCGGTGCCCTTGATCGCACCCAGTCCGTAGCGGATGCGTTTTTTATCCACCGGTGCAAAGCGATAACCGCCGCTGTTCACATCCGGCGCGAGAATTTCCAGGCCATTGGCGCGACAATCGTCATGCAGTTGCTGCACTTTGTCGGTATCGTTCATCATGGCGGACAGGTTGGCCGCCATGAACGCCGCCGGGTGGTGCGCTTTCAGATACGCGGTCTGAAAGGCAATCAGCGCGTACGCCGCCGCATGCGATTTGTTAAAGCCGTAACCGGCGAACTTTTCCATCAAGTCAAATAGTTCGTCAGCCTTGCGCTGGGTCAAGCCATTCTTTGCGGCGCCCTCGGCAAACAGGCCGCGCTGCTCGGCCATTTCTTCGGCCTTTTTCTTGCCCATCGCGCGCCGCAGCAAGTCGGCGCCACCGAGGCTGTAGCCGCCGATGATCTGCGCCATCTGCATCACCTGCTCCTGATAGATCATGATGCCGTAGGTTTCGGACAAAATATCTTTCACGCGCGGGTCGGGATATTCAAAACGCTTGCCGTGCTTGCGCTCGCAAAAATCGGGGATCAGGTCCATCGGACCCGGGCGATACAACGCCACCAGCGCGATAATGTCGCCGAAGCGGTCGGGCCGTGCGCGCTTTAACAAATCGCGCATGCCGCGCGATTCAAACTGGAATATGGCCGAGGTGTTGGCGGTGGCGAAGATGCGATACGACGCGGCGTCGTCCAGCGGCATTTCGTGCAGCGCCAGTGTCGAAGCCGGATCGAGCTGCTTGATGTAACGCATCGCCCAATCGAGTATGGTCAGCGTGGTGAGGCCAAGAAAGTCGAACTTCACCAGGCCGATGGCTTCGACGTCATCCTTGTCGAACTGACTGACAGCGGAATCGGACGCATCCGCCACATACAGCGGGCAAAAATCGGTGAGCTTGCCCGGCGCGATCAACACCCCACCCGCGTGCATGCCGACGTTGCGCGTGAGACCTTCGACTTTGCCGGCGAGCGCCAGCAACTCGGCGACCTCTTCTTCGTTTTTCTCGCGCTCTTTTAACTGCGGCTCCATCTCACGCGCGAGTTCCAGCGTAATCAATTTGCCGGGCGCGAACGGAATCAGCTTCGCCAGTTGATCGCAGAAGGTGTACGACATTTCCAGCACGCGCCCGACGTCGCGCACCACCGCTTTCGCCGCCATGGTGCCGAACGTAACAATCTGCGAAACGCTGTCGGTACTGTACTTCTGCCGCACGTATTCGATCACGCGGTCGCGCCCGTCCTGGCAGAAGTCGATATCGAAGTCGGGCATCGACACCCGCTCGGGATTCAAAAAGCGCTCGAACAGCAGGTTGTATTTCAGCGGATCAAGATCGGTGATGCCGAGCGAATACGCCACAGCGAACCCGCGCCGGAACCGCGCCCCGGCCCCACCGGAACGCCGTTATTTTTTGCC
>JAYVQD010000523.1:0-15311 GCA_043777275.1 Nitrosomonadales bacterium | reverse complement strand
GGCGCGTCCGACGCGTCCGACGCGCCTGATACGTTCGATGCCCCGGAGGCTGCCGGGGTTGCTCCGGTCGCCAGTCCGGCGGATTTGGCGGCGCTGCTTGACGATCTCACCGAGCGCGGCTGGCTTTCCGACGCACGCTACGCCGAAGCGCTGGTGCGCAAGCGCACGGGCAACTTCGCACGGCGCTCCATCGCACAGGAACTCAAACGCGCCGGTGTTGACGAGGACGTCACCGCTGCCGCGCTGACGCAGAATCCGGAGAGTGATCCCGACGAAGAATTCGCCGCCGCGCTCGCCCTGTGCCAGCGAAAATTCCGCCGCGCGCCCACTGATCAGAAAGAGAAAGCGCGGCAACTGCGCTTTTTGCAATCGCGCGGTTACAGCATCGGTCTCGCGCTGCGTGTGCTTAAACACGCTGCGCAGTCAGACCACAACGCTGAGTAGTAATTACGCCGCATTGAACAAGCCTGCGGGTGCGGCGGTCGCAGTTTAGCGCGAGTAGGATGGGTTTCACTCATCCTACGTACTGCATTTCAGGCGTCGGCGCCGCAATCTAATTTTTGATGTTCGCGTCCTTAATCACCTTCGCCCACTTCGCCGTCTCGTCGCGTATGCCCTGCGCGAATGCCTGGGGCGTGTTGCCCACCGGCGTGCCGCCATCCTGGGTGATGCGTTCGATGATGTCAGGCTGTTTCAGCACCGCAACGGTTTCTTTGTGCAGCAACGTGATGATCGCCGCCGGCGTGCGTGCCGGCGCGGCCAGGCCGTACCACGACTGCGATTCAAAGCCGGGGAATCCCGACTCGTGAAAGGTCGGCATATCGGGCAGCGCGGCGATGCGTTGCAGGCTCGCCGCGCCCAGCGCGCGCAGGCGTCCGCCTTTGATATGCGGCATGAATACCGCAGGATTCGCAAACATCACATCGGCCTCGTTGCTCACCACCGCGATCATTGCGGGGCCGGCGCCTTTGTAGGGAATAGGTATCACGTCCACGCCCGTCATCAGTCTGAATAATTCCATCGACAGCGTTCCGGCCGAACCGGTGCCCGACAACGCCCAGCGCAGCTTGCCGGGGTTGGCTTTGGCGTACGGCGCAATCTCCTGAATTTTGTGGATCGGCAGCCCGCTGCGCGCGGCCAGCATATTGGGCACGTCCGCGAACTTGGTAATCGGCGCGAAATCCCTGATCGGGTCGAAGGGCAATTTTTGCAGCGAGCCGGTGACGGTCATCACCGCAACGGCCGCGACCAGCAGCGTGTAGCCGTCCGGATTGGCGTTGGCGACAATTTCGCCGGCGATCACACCGCCGCCGCCGCCGCGGTTGTCATAGAGGATCTGCTGCCCCAGCCGCTCAGTGAGTTTGTTCGCGACAGGGCGCGCCACCATATCGGTGCCGCCGCCCGGCGCAAACGGGATCACCCAGCGTATCGGTTTGTTGGGATAGGCGCCGCCTTGCGCCAACGCCTGCGACACGTACGATGAGCTGATCAGCGTGATGAGTAGCGCGAGCGGGATGCCTCTGCACATCATGATTCTCCTGAAGGACTGCGTACCGGACTATCGCAGCGCGCCGGCGGGAATGCAACCCGCGACACTCGCTACAGGGCCTGCGCAGGCCAGCGATACACGCCATCACCATCGAACAATTGCGTTAAAATTCAACCCTTTCCGCAGCATAAGCGGTCGCATAAGCATCAAGGGATGGCAATGAAAAGCAACGAAATACGCGCGAAGTTTCTGGATTATTTTGCCGGCAAGGGACACACCATCGTGGCGTCGGCGCCGCTGGTGCCGGGCAACGATCCAACGCTATTGTTCACCAACTCCGGCATGGTGCAGTTCAAAGATGTTTTTCTCGGCCAGGACAAGCGCAATTACGTGCGCGCCACCACCTCGCAGCGCTGCCTGCGCGCGGGCGGCAAACACAACGATCTGGAAAACGTCGGCTACACCGCGCGCCATCACACGTTTTTCGAGATGCTCGGCAACTTCAGCTTCGGCGACTATTTCAAAAAAGACGCGATCCACTACGCGTGGGAGCTGCTCACCGGCGTCTACGGCCTGCCCAAAGACAAGCTGTGGGTAACGGTGTATCAGACCGACGACGAAGCCTACGAGATTTGGTCCAAACAAATCGGCGTGCCGATCGAGCGCATCGTGCGCATCGGCGACAAGCCCGGCGGCGGCTCCGACAACTTCTGGCAGATGGCGGACACCGGGCCGTGCGGGGCGTGCAGCGAGATTTTTTATGACCACGGCGCCGACGTCGCGGGCGGCCCGCCCGGTTCGGCGGATGCCGACGGTGACCGCTACATCGAAATCTGGAACCTGGTGTTCATGCAGTTCGATAAACAAAAAAGCGGCGACGATTTCGTTTTGCATCCGCTGCCCAAACCGTCGGTGGATACCGGCATGGGGCTGGAGCGCATCGCCGCCGTGCTGCAACACGTGCATTCGAATTACGACATCGATCTGTTTCAGGCGTTAATTAAAGCCGCCGCGCGCGAATGCACGACAGTGAGCGGCGCTCCGGATCTTGCGAGCAACTCGCTCAATGTGATCGCCGATCACATCCGCGCCACGTCATTCATGATTGTCGATGGCGTGATTCCCGGCAACGAAGGCCGCGGCTACGTACTCCGGCGCATCATTCGCCGCGCGATTCGTCACGGCTACCAATTGGGACAAAAGAAACCGTTCCTGCATAACCTCGTGGCTGATCTGGTCAAGGCGATGGGCGAGGCGTATCCCGAACTGGCTTCGGTGAGCGCGCGTGTCGCGGGCGTGTTGAAGCAGGAAGAAGAACGCTTTGCCGAAACGCTCGAAAACGGCATGAAAATCCTCGAAGGCGCATTGACGCGCGAAGACCACATGCTTGACGGCGACACCGTGTTCCAGTTGTACGACACCTTTGGCTTTCCGGTTGACTTGACCGCCGACATCGCGCGCGAGCGCAATGTGCGCGTGGATTACGCCGGCTACGAGGCGGCCATGCAGCGCCAGCGCGAAACCGCGCGCGCGGCATCGAAGTTTCAGATGGGCGCCGCCGTCGAATATTCCGGTGCGAAAACCGTGTTCAAGGGCTACGACACGCTGGATGTCAATGATGCGCAAGTGGTGGCGATTTATCGTGAAGGCACGTCTGTGCCGTCGATTGCCAGTGGTGAAGCGGGTATTGTGGTGCTGGATCGCACGCCGTTTTACGCGGAGTCGGGCGGTCAGGCGGGTGATGCAGGTGAGATCGATGCGGCAAAGGGCACGTTTGTGGTGAGCGACACGCTGAAAATTCAACCGGATGTGTTCGGCCATCACGGCAAGTTAACCGCAGGCGCGCTGGCGGTGGGCGATAAAGTTGCGGCGAAAGTCGATACCGCGCGGCGCGCGCGCACCATGCGCAATCACTCGGCAACCCACCTCATGCACAAAGCGTTGCGCGAGGTGCTGGGTTCGCACGTGGCGCAAAAAGGCTCGCTGGTCGATGCGGGCAAAACCCGCTTTGACTTTTCGCATAACGAACCGATGACGGATGAACAAATTCGAGCGGTAGAGGCGACGGTCAACGCCGAAGTGCTGGCGAACGCCGCGACCTCGGCACGAGTGATGAAGTTCGACGATGCCGCAAAAGTCGGCGCGATGGCATTATTCGGCGAGAAATACGGCGACGAAGTGCGTGTGCTCGATATCGGTTCCTCGCGCGAACTGTGCGGCGGCACGCATGTGGCGCGCACCGGCGACATCGGCTTTTTCAAAGTGGTAGGCGAAACCGGCATCGCCGCAGGTGTGCGGCGTATCGAAGCGGTGACGGCCGAAGGCGCGCTGGCGTGGGTGCAGCAGCAGGAAGGCACGCTCGCCACGGCGGCATCTGCATTGAAATCCGGCCCGCACGAAGTAGGGCAGAAGATCACGCAGATGCTCGACACAGTACGCAATCTCGAAAAAGAACTCGCGCGCCTGAAATCTAAACTCGCGTCGTCGCAAGGCGACGACCTCGCTGATCAGGCGGTCGATGTCAAAGGCGTCAAAGTCATTGCCGCCACCATGGACGGCGCGGACAGCAAAGGCTTGCGCGAATCGCTGGACAAACTCAAAGACAAACTCAAGTCAGCCGCCATCGTGCTCGCCGCGGTTGAAGGCGGCAAAGTGACGCTGATCGCCGGTGTCACCGCCGATCTCACCAGCAAACTCAAAGCCGGTGAACTGGTGAACCACGTCGCGCAGCAGGTCGGCGGCAAAGGCGGCGGACGGCCCGACATGGCGCAAGCCGGCGGCACCGATCCGACGCATTTGCCGCAAGCGCTGGCGTCGGTGCGCGCTTGGGTGGAAGGCAAAATCGGTTAAGGTGAAATACTCAATAAAAACAAATACTTAAAAAAATCCTGTGTCGCAACACCCGCTGCCCGCCTTATCCCTGCTCGAAACCCGCGTGCTCGGCGTGCTGGTGGAAAAACAGCACACCGTGCCCGACACCTATCCGCTGTCGCTGAATGCATTGCTCGCGGGTTGCAATCAGAAAACCAGCCGCGATCCGGTGTTGAGCGCGACGGAAGACGAGGTGCAGGCCACGATCGATCATCTCAAAGGTTTGTCGCTGGTGATGGAGGGCAGCGGCAATCGCGTGACGCGCTACGAGCACAACGTCAATCGCGTGCTGCAATTGCCGCCGCAGTCGGTGGCGATACTGGCTACGCTCATGCTGCGCGGCCCGCTGACGCCGGGCGAATTGCGCATCAACTGCGAACGCTTGTACAAGTTCAGCGATATCTCGTCGGTGGAAGTTTTTCTGAATGAATTGCGCGATCGCGCCGCAGCGGCGCTGGTGGTTGAGCTGCCGCGCAGACCGGGCTCGCGCGAGAACCGTTGGGCGCACTTGTTGTGCGGCGCGCCGGCCATCGAAGCGGAATCCGCGGTAGCAGCGGGCGGTGACATTACTGTCGGTGAACTGGCCGCGTTGAAAGCCAACGTCGCAAGGTTAGAGGGCGAGGTCGCGCAACTCAAGGCGACCGTGGCGAAGCTGTGTTCGGAGCTGGGCGTTACGGTGTCATCGGCGCCATCGACATCATAGCCGGCGTTCGCTTTTCCAGGCGCCGATCACAATGCGCGCATAACGTTGAAACGAAAAATACGCCCACGCCCAATCGATCATCACGATGATGCGATTGCGGAATCCGATCAAGAAATAAATGTGCGCGAACAGCCACACCAGCCACGCCGGAATGCCCCATAGCTTGACGTTGCCGAGCAGCGCGACGGCAGATTTGCGTCCGATGGTGGCGAGCGTGCCGTAATCTTTGTATTGGAACGCACGGGTGGTCTTGCCGCCCAGCCGCGCCAGAATATTGCGCGCAGCGCAGCGCCCCATTTGCTTGGCGGCGGGGCTGACCCCCGGCACGAGTTTTCCGTTGCATTCGATGTGCGCCAGATCGCCGATCACCGATATTTCCGGGTGATCCGGCAGCGATAAATCGGCTTGCACCATGACCCGTCCCGCGCGGTCGAGCGCTGCGCCGAGCGCCTTACCCAAAGGGGAAGCCGCGACGCCGGCGGCCCACATCACGGTGCGTGCGTCGATGCGTGTCGTGCTGTTGTGCTCCATTGTCGCCACGCCGTTTTCGTCAACGCCGGTGACGCGCGCGCCGGTGCGTACTTCCACACCCAGTTTTTCGAGTTGCACATGCGCCTTCGCGGACAGTTCCGGTGGAAACGCAGGCAACACGCGCTCGCCGCCTTCCAGCAGCAACACCCGCGCGGCGCGTGAATCAAAACGGCGGAACTCTCCCGCCAGCGTGTGGCGGGCAATTTCGGCAAGCGCGCCCGCGAGCTCGACACCGGTGGCGCCCGCGCCGATCACGGCAAAGGTCAGCCACGCGCGGCGCGGGTCATCGCCGGTTTCACGTTCGGCGTGTTCAAACGCGAGCAGCACGCGGCGGCGGATCGCGAAGGCATCTTCCAGTGTCTTTAACCCCGGCGCATGCGCGGCCCAGGCATCGTTGCCGAAGTAACTGTGGGTTGCGCCCGAGGCTACGATCAGATGGTCGTATTCAATATTCTGCACGCCCTCCACGCAAACGTTGCGCCGCGCGGTGTCGATGGCGGTCACGTCGCCCATCAGCACGGTGATATTTTTCTGCCGGCGAAAAATATGGCGGATGGGTGCGGCAATCGACGGCCCCGACAAGCCTGCGGTAGCGACTTGATACAGCAGCGGCTGAAACAGATGATGATTGCAGCGGTCGATGAGTGTGATTTGCACGGGCTCGCCGGCCAGCGCCTTGGCGGCTTCGAGGCCGCCGAAGCCGCAGCCGATGATGACGATGCGTGAAATGTTTTGTGCCGGCATGGCGTTCAGTTTAGCGCAAATGCGATAATGCCGGATGAGCGCGAATCTGGATGATCTCAAACCCGGCCTGACGGCCACCGTTGAAATCGTGGTCGGCACGCGGGATACCGCCGCGCACGTGGGCAGCGGCAAGATCGGCGTGCTGGCAACGCCGATACTGGTGACGCTGCTGGAATCCGCCGCGCTGCAGGCGGTCGAGCGGTTTATGCCGCCCGGCCAGCAAACAGTGGGCACACGGCTCGATATTTCGCACACCGCGGCAACGCCCGTGGGCATGCGCGTGCGGGCGCATGCCGAGCTGATTCGCGTTGAGGGCCGCAAGCTCACCTTCCGCTTGCATGCCGAGGACGACGGCGAGCCGATAGCGGACGGAACGCACGAGCGGCTGATTATCAGCGTTGAGCGCTTCGATCAGCGCATGCAGAAAAAAATGGAAATCCGCTCAGCGAAACCGTAGTTGGCGCAAGTCGCTTAATTGCCGCAATGCGATCTGCTTTTCAGCAGAAATGTGATGGAGCTGACTGCGGTAGTACGACACACGGCTTTCCAGATCGCTGCGCCGCGCGTGGGCGCTGATATCGGCGGGATTACGGTGCATGTAAACGAGCTGCGTTTCCGCGTGCCGCATCTGGCCTTGCAGCGTGCTTTCGTCGCGCTCCAGTACGGAAAGCCGCGCTTGCAGCCGGGTGAGTTCGGCTTGCCTTTCGAATTCACTGTCTCGCCGTCGCTTGATCTCGGTTTGCTCCGCTTCACTTTTTTCGATGGCGCGGCGCAACCGTTCTGCGTGCGCACGATCGAGCGCGGCTTCATCGGTTTCCGGCGTTGCGTCAGCCGCCGCGATGGTGCGCGCGGGAGCCAGGCCGATGCACAGCGCGGCGACCGAGTACAGGCCAGCGGCTGTCAGACGGGCGAGTTTATTTTGCGGCAGCATGATGTGGTTTCGACGGCATGATGCGCGTAATAGCTCTGGCGTTCGCTGCTGTTTTTGCGACATTTGAATAGCGCTTGCACAATCGGGGACAGCGGAGTGTAATGCCTCACGGGTGTGCGTGTGACGCAAGGGGTTATGTGATAAAGTTTTTTAAAAACAATAACCTACGTCACATAAACCGATTTCTTTAAAACGCAATTCAGGAGAGAGGCTATGAGAAATCTGCTGCTATTGTCCGTGGTTGCCACGCTGCTTTCGTGTGCGGGGCCGTCGACTACGTCACTGTCGCGCGATCAGGAGCTGGTGAATCGCGCGCTGGCCGCGATGGGCGGCGCGGAGGCCGTGCGCGGCCTGCGTGGCGTGTCGATCAAGGGCACGGTCAAACACTGGGAGCCGGAGCAGTCGCATGCGCCGGGCGGCGACATGCGATTTGCCGCAGACGCCACCTTCGATATCACGATGGATTTCGTCAATCACGTTTCGCGCATCGACTGGGTAAAGCAATTCGCCTATCCCGCGCCGCGTACATTCACCTATAGCGAGATCGTCACGCCCGAAGCAGGTGCGGTGATCGGCGTCGATTCCAACGGACGCACGCGCGAAAGTCTGGCGAATACGCCGCCGATGCACGCGATGTCGGGCTTGCGGCTGGCGACCACGCAGCGCGAATTGCGCCGCAGCTCGCCCGCGCTGCTGCTGGAGATGCGCAACAATCCGGGCCGCGTCAATCGCATGGGCGAGGTGGCGGTCGGCGGCGTGTCGCATCCGGCGCTGTCGTATAACGCAGGCGCGCATAATTTTGTGGTGCTGTTTGATCCGAACAGCGGGTTGCCTGCGCGGGTGCGCACGCTCGACTTCGATAACATGTGGGGCGATGCCGATTACGATTTGGTGTTGTCCGATTGGCAAACCACTCATGGTGTGCGCATGGCCATGAGTCAGCGCTACGAACTCAACGGCCGCACCGTGGCGGAGTTACGCATCACGCAAGTGACGGCGAACCCGGCGCTCAATGCGGCGGGGATGGCGCTGCCGGCCCCTCTGCTGAAAACGGCGGCGCGGCCCGCGGTGGGCAACATTCCGTATCAATGGGTCATCCGCCGGCAATTCATCGGCACCTATCTCGATTCGGATCATCCGAGTTTTGATACGCAGGCGACCCAGTCGCTGCGCCTGCAGGAACTCGCGCTCGGCGTGCAGCATGTGGTCGGCGGCTCGCACAATAGCCTGATCGTCGAGATGCGTGACCACCTGATAGCGTTCGATGCGCCGGTGAACGATGGGCAATCCAACTGGACGATACGCACGGCGCAGGCGCGCTATGGCAACAAGCCGGTGCGCTATCTGGTGCTGACGCATCATCACATGGATCATGCGGGCGGTTTGCGCGCGTACCTGGCGCAAGGCGCGACGCTGGTGGTGGGGCGCGGCGCGGCGGCGCATTACCGCCGCGTGCTGGCGGCGCCCGTGACGCGCAATCCGGATCTCGCGCCGCGCGACTACGCCAAGGCGAATATCATCGAGGTTTCTGATCGCTACGTGATGCGCGATGGCCCGGGCGGCGGACGCGAGGTGTCCGCGCATCTGACCGAGAACCCGCACGTGGAGGCGATGCTGATCGGCTATGTTGCCGATGCGCGCATCGGTTTTGTGACAGATATCTGGAGTCCGGGCGCCGCACCCTTGCCGAAAGAAATCAGCACGCCACTGGCCGCCATCGTTACTGCTGCGCGCCGCGCGGGCATACAGCCGCTGCGCTTCGCGGGCGGGCATGGCAGTACGAGCGACTACGCGCCGCTGGCCGGATTGGCGGGGCAAAAATAGCCATGGCCGGAAGTAAACCCAAGGCGGCGTTGTTGTCCGCCACGGCGATCCGCCGCATGAAGGAAGACAAGTTCGTACACTTTCTCAACCCGGGTGCGATTCGCCATACGCGCTCACTCGGTGACGCCACCGGTCTGGAAACGCTGGGCGTGCATCTGGTGCGCTTGAAGCAGGGCGACGACAGCACCGAGTTTCATTTTCACCATCAGGACGAAGAGTGGGTGTATGTCCTCTCCGGTCGCGGTGTCGCCGAAATCGGCCGCAAAAAAACCCCAATCGGCGCGGGCGATTTCATGGGCTTTGTCGCAGGCTCCGAGCCGCACGCGATGCGTAATCCATTCAAAAAAGATTTGGTCTACCTGGTCGGCGGCAATCGCTGGCCGATGGACGTGTGCGATTACCCGCGCATCGGCAAGCGCCGCTATCGTGAAAACGGCAACAATGTTTATCTGGATCTGGCGGCGCTAACCCCTGTTAAACGAATGCGTAAATAATCGGTGGATGACGTGTTGTTGTAAGTATTTGTTTTTATTGTATATTTTTTATCCCATCAATATGCATGCGAAGGAGAGAAACATGAAACTCAAGACCAAAAGTGTTTCGGCGTTGGCTGGCGCAGTGTTGTTGTTGATGGCGGCGGCTGCCGGTGCGCAGCCGCAAGCCCTGATCGATCAGGCGATTAAAGCAATGGGTGGCGACGCGGCGCTCGGCTCGCTTAAAACGCTGTCGATACGCGGGTCGGATCAGCAGCGCGAATATGAATCTTCGTATGATCCGGGCGCGAAAGCGGAATTACGTCCGGCGGGTGAGGCGAAATTTTTCGTGCAGCGCGATCTCGTTGGCGGCCATGCGCGCACCGACTGGGAGCGCCGTGTCACCCGCATCAGCCCCAAACCGCTGGAGCTGAAATACAGCGAGATCATGGCGAATGAAATCGGCTACGTCGCCGGCATCGACTCACAGGCGCGTACGCAGGTGAGCCTCAAAAGTAATCCGCCCGGACATCCGATGTCGGGCGCGCGCGCGGCGATTGTCCTGCGCGAGCTGACGCGCCGCTCGCCGCGTTTGCTGCTCGATATGAAACTGAATCCCGGCGCAGTGAAGACAGTGGCGGCGCAGACCGTGGGCGGCAAGCGTTTGCCCGCGTTGCAATATGAGGTGCGCAACTACCGTTTCATCGTGATGTTCGATGCCGATTCGAAGCTGCCGGCGATTATCCGCACGCGCGACGCCGATCCGATGCAGGGCGATGCCAACTACGACATGACGCTCGCCGACTGGCGCGAGGTGAATGGCGTGAAGATCGCGCACAGCCTGGAGTATCACTTGAACGACCGCAATACGCTCAGCATCAAATACGATCAGGTCAGCGCGAATCCCCCACTGGCTGCGGGCTTGTTCGAGATTCCGATCATGGCGCGCGCGATCGCGGTGCAGGCCTCGCGCGCCACTTCAGGCATACCCCATCAATGGATGATCCGCCGCGGCCACTGGGGCAACTTGATGGATTCGGATACCGTGGGTTGGGATGTCACGGCGATTGCGGAACCGGAGCTGGCCGATATCGCGCCCGGCGTCAGCCAGTCGCGCGGCGTGTCACACAACAGCGTGGTGGTCGAGATGGACAAATATCTGGTGGTGTTCGACGCGCCGGTCAACGAGCAGTTTTCGGAGTGGATGATCAAGGCGTCCAAGGCGCGTTATCCGGGCAAGCCGATCAAATACCTGATGCTCACGCATCACCATTGGGATCACACCAGCGGCG
Source organism: Nitrosomonadales bacterium (assembly GCA_043777275.1). Taxonomy (GTDB): domain Bacteria; phylum Pseudomonadota; class Gammaproteobacteria; order Burkholderiales; family SG8-41; genus UBA5216. The sequence goes on along the minus strand of JAYVQD010000523.1, from coordinate 4,453 downwards.
CGCGAACCTATGTGGCTGAAGGCGCGACGGTAATTGTAGGCAGCGGCAACAAGGCGCATTTCGCCCGCCAGTTCACGGCGCCCGGTGCGACCCTGAACGACCGGCTGCATAATCATCCGCGCGCGGCGAACATCGTTGAAGTCAACGACAAGTACATCCTCAAGGACGCCAAACGCGAAGTCGGTTTCTATTTCATCGAAACGCAGCACTCGACCGGCACGCTGATCGCCTACATCCCCGATGCCAGGCTCGGCTTCGTTACCGATTTGTGGTCGCCGGGCCGCGACCCGCTGTTGCCCAAGCTGCGTCCGGGCGAGCTTGATGTGGTGAAAGGCATCCGCAAATGGGGCCTGAACGCGGAGAACTTCGCGGGCGGCCACGGCACGGTGGGCGCGGTAGCGCCGCTGCTGAAGCTCGCGGGCAATTAGCGGCTAAAACGGCAGGATGATGCCTGGTTTTACCGCGACCAGCGCGCGGCGGAAATCGTCCTGTATGCGTTGTAGCGCGGCCTTGGTTTCCGCTTCAAAGCGCAACACAATCACCGGCGTGGTGTTCGACGGTCGCGCAAGGCCGAAGCCGTCGGCGTATTCCACGCGCAGGCCGTCGATGGTGATGATCTCCTGCGCGCCGTTGAACGTTGCGTTTTTTTTCAGCGCATCCATCAGCGTGTAGTTCTCGCCCTCGGCGGTCGGCACGTGCAGTTCCGGCGTGCTCACCGCATCGGGCAGCGATTCGAGCGCGACAGTCAGGTCAGGCGCCTTCGATAGAATTTCCAGCAGCCGCGCGCCCGCATACAGCGCGTCGTCAAAGCCGTACCAGCGATCCTTGAAAAACACGTGCCCGCTCATTTCGCCGGCCAGTGGCGCGCCGGTTTCTTTCAGCTTGGCCTTGATAAACGAGTGGCCGGTTTTCCACAGCAGCGGTTTGCCGCCGCGATCGCGTATCCACTTGAACAGATGGCGTGTGGATTTCACGTCAAAAATGATTTCAGCGCCGGGGTTGCGACTCAGCACGTCATCGGCGAACAGCATCAATTGCCGGTCAGGATAAATGATCTTGCCGTTTTTCGTGACCACGCCCAGACGGTCACCATCGCCGTCAAACGCCAGTCCGATTTCAGCGTCGCCGGCCTTGAGCGCGGCGATCAGGTCTTGCAGATTTTTCGGTTGCGACGGATCGGGGTGGTGGTTGGGAAAGCGGCTGTCCACTTCGCAAAACAGCTCCTGCACCTCGCAACCGAGTCGGCGATACAGTTCCGGCGCAAACGCACCCGCGACGCCGTTGCCGCAATCAATGGCAATTTTCATCGGGCGCGCGAGCTTTACCCCGTTAGCGTCACCGACGATGCGGCTCAGATACGCCTCGCGGATATCGTGTGTGCGATAGCTGCCGCTGCCTTGGGTAAGGTCGCCGCCCTCGATGCGTGCGCGCAATGCCTGTATATCGTCATCCGCGAGTGTGTCGCCGCCGAGCATCATTTTCAGGCCGTTGTATTCGGGCGGATTGTGCGAGCCGGTGACCATCACGCCCGAGTGCGTGTTCAGCGCATAGGTGGTGAAGTAAACCATCGGCGTTGCCACCATGCCCACGTCCACCACATCAATGCCGCTGGCGCGTAGGCCGCGTGCGAGTGCGGCGGAAAGTTCGGGGCCGGATTCGCGTCCATCGCGTCCGATGGCGACTTCGGTTTGTTTGCGCGCAATCGCTTCCGAGCCGATGGCGTGGCCGATGTTCTCCACCGCTTCGACGGTGAGCGTGCGTCCTACGATGCCGCGTATGTCGTAGGCTTTGAATATCTCTGGTGGAGCGAATGAAGACATAAAAACCCTTTAAAAACAAATGCTTATGTATTTGAAAAGAATTGCAGTACACGTTGCGTGAGCCACGTGATGTTACCCGGAAAGCTGCCGCCCACGAACCCGACATGTCCGCCATTGGCGGGCGTTTCGAGCTCGACACGCGCTGAAATGTCCAGCGGCGTGGGCAGGTAGCGCGCCGGTAAAAACGGATCGTTGCGCGCGTTGAGTATCAGCGTCGGTGCGGCGATGGTTTTTAGATAAGGCTTGCTGCTGGCGCGCGCGTAATAGTCGTTAACGCCGTTAAAGCCGTGCAGCGGCGCGGTCACCAGATCGTCAAACTCGCGCAGCGTGCGCGTAGCCAGCATGCGGCGCTTGTCGCACAGGGCCGGGTAACGCTTCATCTTTGTCAGCGTCTTGGCTTTCATGGTGGTTAAAAAATTGCGCGTGTAGATCAGGTTAAAGCCGCGTGCGAGTGCGTCCCCCGCAGCGGCGAGATCAACCGGCGCGGAAATCGCCGCCGCGCGTGTGATGATGTTGCATGCGTCATCGCCTTGCTCGCCCAGCCATTTGAGCAGCGCGTTGCCGCCGAGCGAGACGCCGGCCACATAAATGGGGACGTTACGCGTTGCGCGCAAGCGGCGCAGAACCCAATCGATCTCGGCGCTGTCGCCCGAATGATAAGCACGCGGCAGGCGATTGATCTCGCCGCCGCAGCCGCGAAAATGCACCACCACGCCGCGCCAGCCGCGTGCATCGACCGCATGCATCAGGGCGCGCGCGTAATGGCTGTTGGAGCTGCCTTCGAGGCCGTGAAACAGCACCACCAGCGGCGTGTCGTCTTGCTGGTCGAGCGCGAGTTCCTGATGCGGATTGTCCACCCAATCGAGATCAATGAAATCGAAGTCGGGTGTTTCCCAACGCTCGCGCCAATACGTTACGTTGGGACGGCGCACCCAGGTCGCGGCGTGTATGGTTTGGGCGTGGCCGCCGGGCAGCCAGAAGGGCGCGCGGTAAGGCAAGCAGTGAGGCGTTGGTGTTTCGTTTGATTCGGCGGCAGGCATGCGCACAGGTGTGATGGTGTAATCGTGTAATGATGAAAGCGCGGCATTGTAGCGGAACGCGCTGCGGATGCGGCACACTTCGCGCTACACTTAAGCCATGCCATTCACGCCTCACCCATCCGCACCTGATTACCCATGAAGAATATCGCACGGTGTTGGCGTGATGGAGTTTTTGTGGCGCTGGCCACGTCCGGTGTTGCCGGCATGGCGCACGCGGCGAGCGTGCCGGGTTATCCCACCAAGCCATTGCGGCTGGTCACCGGCTCCGCGCCCGGCGGCGGCTCGGATTTCGTGGCGCGCGCACTGGCGGAGAAACTCTCCGAGCGCTTTGGTCAGCCGGTGCTGGTGGACAACCGGCCCGGCGCAGGCGGCGCGATCGGCGCGGATGTGGTGGCCAAAGCCAACGCCGACGGCTACACCCTGTTGCTCAATACCGGCAGCGCTATTGCGGTGAATCCAGCGTTGCAGACGCTGCCGTATGACGTGAAGCGCGATTTCGCGCCGGTGATGCAGGTGAGCCGCGCGCCGTTCGTGCTGGCGGTGACCCCGGCGTTACCGGTGAAAACCGTTTCCGATGTGATGCGGCTTGCGAAAGCGAACCCGAAGAAATACAGCTACGCGTCATCAGGCATCGGCGCCATGTCGCATCTGGCGATGGCGTTGTTCAAAAACATGGCCGGCGTGGATGTGGTTCACGTGCCGTATCGCGGCAGCGCGCCTGCGGCGGTTGACCTTATTGCGGGCCAGGTGCAACTGGCGATGAACAACATCGTGCCGACCTTGCCGCATGTAAAGTCAGGACGGCTGCGCGCGTTGGGCGTGAGCGGCCCGCTGCGCTCACCGGTGTTGCCGGACGTGCCGACGGTGGCCGAAGCCGCATTGCCCGGGTACGAAGCGATGCAGTGGTATGGCGTGCTGCTGCCGGCGAAAGTGCCGCGACCCATTGCGGCCTTGTTGCACAGGGAAATCACCGCCGTGCTGCAAATACCCATGGTGCGAACGCGTTTGACGGAGGAAGGTGGCGATGTGGTGGGCGGCACGCCGGAACAATTTGCCGCATATATTGCGCAAGAGACCGAGAAGTGGGCCAAAGTGGTGAGGGCGGCCAACGTCAGGGCCGAGTGAGTGTACCGGGTTGCTATCGATGCGTGCCGGGCGCACAATTATCCTCCCCATCACTTGAAGGGAGTTCGTCATGACTGTCGCTCGCATCACTGAAATCAGCAGCATAAGTAAAAAGAGTCTTGAAGACGCTATCAAGCAAGGCGTGGCTCGCGCAAACAAGACGTTGAAGAACGTCAAGGGCGCGTGGATCAAGGATCAGGAAGTCATGGTCGACAATGGAAAGGTCGTCGGCTACAAAGTCATCCTAAAGGTCACCTTCGTCCTGAAGGATTGATCCGGCAGTGTCAATGCCAAGCGGCGGCGGTTGATCTAATCGATCAAAAAACGCTCAATCACTTTGGCCAGTGCTTCCGGCTGATCGTGATGTATGTTGTGACCGGCGTCGTCGATACGTTCAACGTCAGCGAGCGTTTGAAACGCCGCCAGCCGCGCCTGATATTCGTCCGGTTGGCTGCGCTGCGTGGCGGC
>JAYVQD010000522.1:0-3872 GCA_043777275.1 Nitrosomonadales bacterium | reverse complement strand
TGTTCACTTAAGCCCTTTGCCCGTTCGCCCTGAGCCTGTCGAAGGGCATTTGTGGTTCGACAAGCTCACCACGAACGGCTAAGTGAACAGCATTGGGTATAGACCCGCTTTCGCAAATTCCTGGAGATATCACATGCCCGCCGCCAAGCCCCTAAACAAACGCAGCCAGCTCATCACCGCCGGCGTCGCGCGCTCACCCAACCGCGCGATGCTGCGTGCCGTCGGTTTCGGCGATAACGATTTCACCAAACCGATCGTCGGCGTCGCCAACGGGCACTCGACGATGAATCCGTGCAATGCCGGCATTCAGCCGCTGGTGGATCGCGCGATGGATGCGCTGAAACAAGCCGGCGCGATGCCGCAGGTGTTTGGCGTGCCGACCATCACCGACGGCATCGGCATGGGCACCGAGGCGATGAAATATTCGCTGGTGTCGCGTGAAGTCATCGCCGATTGCATCGAGACCGCGGTCAACGGCCAGGCGATGGACGGCGTGCTGGTGTGCGGCGGCTGCGACAAAAACATGCCCGGCGGCATGATCGCCATGCTGCGTATGAACGTGCCGGCGATTTACGTTTACGCCGGCACCATCAAGCCGGGCCGCTGGAAAGGCATCGACCTGACCATCGTCAGTTCGTTTGAAGCGGTGGGTTCCTACGCCGCGGGCAAAATGAGCAAAGAGGATTTTATCGGCATTGAAAAAAACGCCTGCCCGTCGGTGGGCGCGTGCGGCGGCATGTATACCGCGAACACCATGTCGAGCTCGTTCGAGGCGCTGGGCATGAGCATGCTTGGCTCGTCGCAGATGGCCTCGCCCGATCCTGAAAAGGCCGACTCCGCCGCCGACTCCGCGCGCGTGCTGGTCAACGCCATCAAAAAAGACATCAAGCCGCGCGATATCGTCACGCGCAAGTCGATTGAAAACGCGGTGGCGCTGATCATGGCCACCGGCGGCTCCACCAACGCGGTGCTGCATTTCCTCGCCATCGCGCATGCAGCCGAGGTGAAATGGACCATCGACGACTTCGAGCGCATGCGCAAAAAAGTGCCGGTGCTGTGCGATCTGAAACCGTCGGGCCGTTACGTGGCGGTGGATTTCCATCGCACCGGCGGCGTGCCGCAAGTGCTGAAAATGTTGCTCAAACACGGCCTGCTGCACGGCGACTGTCTGACCATCACCGGCGAAACCATGGCGCAAGCACTGGCGAAAGTGCCCGATAACCCACGCAAGAATCAGGATGTGATCCGCCAGTGGGACAACCCCATGTACAAACAAGGTCACCTGGCGATACTCAAAGGCAACCTCTCGCCCGAAGGCTGCGTCGCCAAAATCACCGGCCTCAAATCACCGAAGATCACCGGCCCCGCGCGCGTGTTCAACTCCGAGCGCGAAACCATGGACGCGATCATGGCGAAAAAAATCAAGGCGGGCGACGTGGTGGTGATCCGCTACGAAGGCCCCAAAGGCGGCCCCGGCATGCAGGAGATGCTCGCACCCACCGGCGCATTGATCGGCCAGGGGCTGGGCGAATCGGTGGGCCTGATTACCGACGGGCGTTTCTCCGGCGGCACTTGGGGCATGGTGGTCGGCCATGTGTCGCCCGAAGCCTATGTCGGCGGCCCGATCGGGCTGGTGAAGGAAGGCGACTCGATTACCATAGACGCCACTAAGCTATTGATTCAATTGAATATTTCAACTAAGGAATTGGCAGCGCGCAAAGCCAAATGGAAGCAACCCAAGCCGCGGTACACGCGTGGCGTGCTGGCGAAATTTATGAATTCGGTGTCGACTGCGAGCAAGGGGGCGGTGACGGATTAAGTTTTTCTGTCGCCGACCGGACATCATTGTCCGCAACCGAGTCGCCGGGCGACCCTATTGCCTAATTCCCCTATGGTTGATTTCCTGATAAAGTATATCCGTATATACATCGGGAGATCATCATGCTCGGACGCGCTTTCAAATCAGGAAATTCTATCGCCGTGCGTATTCCGCGCGAGTTGGGCGTTATTGATGCCGCTGGCGAAGTCGATATTCAGCGCGTGGGAAGTGCGCTGATGATTCGGCCGGTTCGCGCGGGCGGACTCGGGCGTGTGATCGCGAAGTTTGCTGCGTTTCCGCGTGGTTTCATGGCGGAAGGCCGCGAACCCAACAAGGAGCGCGAGCGGAACTGGTAATCAGGCCATGCGCTACATGCTCGATACCAATATCTGTATTCACTTGATACAAAAGCATCCCGCGCAGGTACTCGCGCGGTTCCAAGAACTGCAACAAGGCGATGTAGTATTGTCCGCAATCACTTATGCCGAACTGCGCTACGGCGTCGAGCGTTGCGGCGCGGCGATGCGCAAGACTGCGGACCGCGCGCTGCGCGGCCTCATTGAGGATATTCCCGTGCTGCCTTTCGATGCGGAATCAGGCGATGCCTATGGGGTACTGCGCGCGGCTGTGCGCGATCGCAAACGCGATGCGCTGGATCGTCTGATTGCAAGCCACGCTGACAGTCGCGGCCTGGTTCTCGTCACCAACAACGAGGCGGATTTTAAGGGCTATCCGGGGCTCGTTATAGAAAACTGGGTGGCCAGCGGCTAAACGAAACTTCACCGGCGCTACTATAGCGCCCGGTCAGCATCGACGTCTCGACGAACGGTACTACACGATTACACCGCCGCCAGCGCCTGATCCACATCCGCCTTGATGTCGTCGATATGCTCGATACCGATCGACAACCGCACCAAATCCTCGCTCACACCGGCGCTTTCCAGTTCCTTCACCGTCAGTTGACGATGCGTGGTGGTGGCCGGGTGACACGCCAGTGATTTGGCATCGCCGATATTCACCAGCCGTGTTACCAGTTTCAGTGCATCGATAAAACGCGCGCCGGCGGCTTTGGCGTCGCCCGCGCCTTTGATGCCGAAGCTCAGAATGCCTGACGCGCGGCCACTCATGTATTTGTCCACCAGCGGTTTATCGGCGTGATCCGGCAATCCCGCGTAGCGCACCCAGCTCACTTTTTTGTGCCTCTGCAAATAGTGGGCTATCGCCAGCGTGTTGTCGCAGATGCGATCCATGCGCACCGCCAGTGTTTCGATGCCCTGCAAAATCAGGAACGCATTGAACGGTGACAGCGCCGCACCCATGTTGCGCAGCGGCGCCACACGCGCGCGGCCGATGTAAGCCGCCGCGCCCAGCGCCTCGGTGTACACCACGCCGTGATACGACACGTCCGGTTCGTTGAGACGTTTGAACTTTTGCTTGTGTTCGGCCCACGGAAATTTGCCGGAATCGACGATCACGCCGCCGATGGAATTGCCGTGGCCACCGAGATACTTGGTCAACGAATGCACCACGATATCCGCGCCATGCTCGAACGGCCGGCACAGATACGGCGTGGGCACGGTGTTGTCGACGATGAGCGGCACGCCGCGCTGGTGCGCGATATCGGCCAGCGCGCCGAAATCCACGACATTCCCCAGCGGATTACCCACGGTCTCGCAAAAAACCGCTTTGGTTTTCGCGTCGATCAACTTTTCCCACGACTTGGGTTCGCGGTAATCGGCGAAGCGCACCTCAATGCCGTACTGCGGAAAGGTATGCGCGAACAGGTTGTAGGTGCCGCCGTAGAGCGGCTGGAGGTGACGATGTTGTCGCCTGCTTCGGCGATAGTCATGATGGCGTAGGTAATCGCCGCCATACCCGATGCAAGACCCAGCCCCGCGATGCCGCCTTCGAGCGCGGCGATGCGCTTTTCCAGCACATCGGTGGTCGGATTCATGATGCGCGTGTAGATATTGCCCTGCACCTTGAGATCAAACAGATCGGCGGCGTGCTGGGTGCTGTCGAAGGCGTATGACGTGGTTTGGTAGATCGGCAC
>JAYVQD010000521.1:0-3879 GCA_043777275.1 Nitrosomonadales bacterium | reverse complement strand
CACTTGCCACACGCATCGCCGACTCCGAAGTAAAACTGATAATACTTGGACCCGACGAATTGCTAATGGTTCCGTTAAATATGAAGCACTACACTAGCCTCCGCCCGCCGCCAGCGGTCGTAACGTCATCTGATCGCCACGCTGCACCATCTCCAGCCGGCGCAAAAAATTCATCCCGAGTAACACGGAATCGTCGCCCATGCCTTCGGACACCACGGCGCCGAGGTCTGACATTTCGATAGCGCCCAGACGCACGCTCGCCAGTCGCGTGGCGTAACCGGTTGCCGGGCCGGCAGCGGTTTGCAGGGTGATGGGAGGCCCGAGTTTGAGTCCTAAATCATTTGCCAGCGCGCGCGGCAGGGCCATTTGGGTGGCGCCGGTATCGAGCAAAAACTTGACTGCGCGGCCGTTGATTTCGCCATCGGCGTAGTAGTGGCCGTTGCGGCTGCGCGTGAGCACGATTTCTGCCGACGCGGTGGCTTTCAGGTTGCGGTTGGGATTGGCTTCGCGTTCATTCCAGTCGAAGGCGAACCAGAACAGGGCGCCCAACATGAGCACCCAGCCGACGGCGATCATGCGGGTGTTGCCCCCGATGAACGCCTTGCGGCGGCGGGTAATGAACATCAAATGAACATCAAATCTTCAGCATGTGCTCGCGGTAGTAGCTCAGTTCTCTGATCGACTCGTGAATATCCGCCAGCGCTTCGTGTTTACCGTGCTTGGTGAAACCGGCCATGATTTCGGGCTTCCAGCGCCGCGCGAGTTCTTTCAGCGTGCTGACATCGAGGTTGCGATACAGCAGATACTCTTCGAGCTGGGGCATGTACTTGACGAGAAAGCGCCGGTCCTGATGCACGGAGTTGCCGCAGATCGGCGAAATCCTCGCAGCGACGTACTGCGACACAAACGCCAGCATCTGGTTTTCAACCTCGGCCTCTGACAGCACCGAGGCTTTCACCCGGTCGACCAATCCGCTTTTACCGTGGACGCCCTTGTTCCAGTCGTCCATCACGTCGAGCACAGCCGCTGGTTGATGCACCACCAGCACGGGCGCCTCGGCCAGTATCTCCAGTTGCGAATTGGTGATAACGATGGCGATTTCAAGAATCCGGTCGGTTTCAGGATTCAGGCCGCTCATCTCCATGTCGATCCAGATGAGGTTGTTGGGGTCTTGTGCCATAATCAAATAGGTATCAAATAAGTATAAATCAGTGAAATTTTCTCTCGCCTATTCTGTCACAGTTACCCTATGAATGCATTTGGATTGACGTTTTTGGCGGCGGTGCTGGCCGCAGCAAGCGTGCGCTTCTGGCTCGGCACGCGGCACATGCGCCATGTGCAGGCGCATCGTGCCGCAGTGCCTGCGGAATTCACCGGGCAGATCAGTCTTGAGTCGCACCAGCGCGCCGCCGATTACACCTGTGCCAAAACACGTCTGGCGCTCGCCTCGGGCGCGCTGGAAGTGGTGCTGGCGCTCGCCCTAACCTTTGGCGGCGGGCTGGAGCTGCTGCATCAGGCCTCGGCCGCGCTGTTCAACGAGGGCATCGCGCGCGGCCTGACGCTGATCGTGCTGACCACGCTGGTGATGACGGTGGTGGAGCTGCCGTTCAGCCTTTACAGCACGTTTCGCGTGGAGGCGCGCTTCGGCTTTAACAAGATGACGCCCGCGTTGTTCTGGATAGACTTTTTCAAGGGCCTGCTGGTGGGCGCGGCGCTGGGCCTGCCGCTCGCGGCGGCGGTGTTGTGGCTGATGGCGCAAATGGGCGAATTCTGGTGGCTGTATGCGTGGTTTACATGGATGGGTTTTAACCTGCTGATGCTGGCGATTTATCCGTTGTGGATTGCGCCGCTGTTCAATAAATTCACGCCGATGGATAACCCTGCGGTTAAAGAGCGGGTGGACAGCCTGCTCGCGCGCTGCGGCTTCAAGGTGAAGGGGCTGATGGTGATGGATGGCTCGTTGCGCAGCAGCCACGGCAATGCCTATTTCACCGGCTTCGGCAAAACCAAACGCATTGTGTTTTTCGACACACTGCTCGAACGCCTGAACCCGACCGAGGTGGAAGCCGTGCTGGCGCATGAGCTTGGCCACTTCAAACTGCGCCACGTGATCAAGCGCATCGCCTGGACCTTCGCCGCGAGTTTCTTTTTTCTGTGGCTGCTCGGCGCGGTGATGAATCAGCCGTGGTTCTATGCCGGGCTGAATGTGGCGACGCCTTCCACCGCGATGGCGTTGATCCTGTTTTTTCTGGTAATTCCGAATTTCACTTTCCTGCTGCAGCCGCTGCTGGCGATGTATTCGCGCAAGCATGAGTTCGAAGCCGACCACTATGCCGCGCAACATGCCTCCGCCGCCGATCTGGTGTCCGCGCTCACCAAACTCTACAAAGACAACGCCTCGACGCTGACGCCTGACCCGTTGCATTCGATGTTCTATGATTCGCATCCGCCGGCGCTGGCGCGCATTGGCAGATTGCAGCAAGCATCGTAGTAACGTAAGTATTTGTTTTTAAACAGTTTTTATACACTCATGAGCGCTACTGATCTCGCCAAAAGTAAATGCAAACCCTGCGAAGGCGGCGTGTCACCGCTCACGCCCGATGAAATCGCCAAGCTGCTCAAGCATGTACCGGGGTGGGAACACGCGGGCGGCGTGATTGCCAAGCGCTACGAATTCAAAAATTACTACCAGACCATGGCATTCGTAAACGCAACGGCGTGGATTTCGCATCGCGAAGACCATCATCCCGACATTGTCGTGGGTTACAACCAGTGCCGCGTATCGTATGTCACGCACGCCATCAACGGGCTGTCGGAAAATGATTTTATCTGCGCGGCGAAACTGGATGCCCTGTTTGATTTGTGAAACGCAGTGAAGGGTAACCAGCCGCGCGCACCAGCAGCGCCTTCCGCACAAATCCCCGGTCAAGTGGTCGCGAGTTTTGGCCGCAGTTATCGCATCGAATTGGCCGATGGCACGCTGATCGAATGCGCGACGCGCGGCAAGCGCAGCGACATTGCCTGCGGCGATCGGGTGAGCATTCAGCACAGCGGCGACAACAGCGGCGTGATCGAATCGATAGTGCCGCGAACCACTTTGCTCTATCGCTCTGACGCGCACAAACAAAAACTGATCGCCGCCAACGTCACGCAAGTGGTGATTGTGATCGCACCGGTGCCGAGCTTTTATGATGATTTAATCAACCGCTGTCTCGCTGCCTGCGAACACGCCGGCATCGCGCCGCTGATCGTGCTCAACAAAAACGATCTGCCGCAATTCGCCGCGGCGTGGGACGCGCTGGCGGTGTATCGCGCGCTCGGCTATCGCGTGGAGGGCATCTGCGCCAAGCAGGACATCGCGCCGTTAGGCCGCCTGCTCGAAGGCCACACCAGCGTGCTGGTCGGGCAATCCGGCATGGGAAAATCCACCGTGGTCAACCAACTGATACCCGGCGCCATGTTGCGCGTGGCGGAAACCTCGCTCGCGCTTGATTCGGGCAAGCACACCACCACCGGCGCGCGCCTGTTGCACATCAACAGCAACAGCCACCTGATCGATTCACCCGGACTGCAATCCTTCGGCCTGCATCACATCAGCGCCGAAGACACCGCGCACGCGTTCATCGAGTTTCGTGAATGGCTCGGGCAATGCCGCTTTCGTGATTGCACGCACCGCATGGAGCCCGGCTGTGCGATTGACCAGGCCTGCACGCAAGGAAAAATTGCCGCGACACGGCTGGCGTCGTATCGCACGCTGGTGGAAGAACGGGTGCGCGCAAGGGCGAATCGGTACTGATTGCGGGCCAAGGATGAAGGATGAAGGATGAAGGATGAAAACCAGCCAAACCATGGGTTGTTTTCATCCTTCATCCTTCATCC
>JAYVQD010000520.1:0-3884 GCA_043777275.1 Nitrosomonadales bacterium | reverse complement strand
GTCTTCAATCACCGCCGAGCCTTCGACCACCAGCGCCGCCTGCATGTGCGGGCGTGAACCCACGGGCACGGTGAATCCTGCCGACAGGCGCATCGCCGTCAACATCAAGCGCCCGGCGCCTTCCGTCAGCAATGGCTTCATGTGCAGCGCGCCGCCGGCTTTGGCGTCCCACGGCGTTTGTTCCGATTGAATCAGGCGGGACTTTTTTTCGCTGGAAAGCGCGGCTGCTTCGGTGTGGTTTTCACTGCCTTGAAAAAGACTGAATAGCTGGCAACCCTGCGGATATTCCAGCGGCCCATGCGGCTCGTCAGCGGCGCCGAGTATGACATCGAGCGGCGTTAACGTCAGGCCATCGACCAACGCGAGTCCTTTGAGCACCGTGCTCACGTGTGTGCCCGGATGCGTATGACGCGGCTCGACGGCATGCGCGGGTTGATCGACCAGGCGCAGCGAGAGATCATTTTCCGCGTCGCGCCAATAGGTTTTGATGCGATGTTTTATACCGCCGTAGCGGGTGCGCTCTTCCCATGGAAGATCGGTGTGGTGGACGATGTTGCAGCCGGATCGGGTGATCATGAATGGGCGTCGCATGCTACGGCTGCTGCCGCACCAGCCCCAGCTCGATCAGTACAGATTTCATATCCGCGTATTCCTTATCCAGATTTTTTCGGAGCGCCGCGCCGGTGACGAAGTAGTCTGACCAGTAATAGCGATCCAGCTCGGCCTTCCATTCCGCGGTTTCGCTGACCTTGCGCAACGCATTCTCCCAATAGGCCAGGTGCTCGGGCGAAAGCCCTTTCGGCCCGAAAATCGTGCGCCAGCTACCGTATATCAAATCCAGACCTTGCTCTTTCCACGTCGGAACGCCCGCCATCGCGCCGGGCAGGCGTTGTGCGGCGGAAACACCGGCGAGGCGCAGCTTGCCGGTGGCCGCGTGCGGCACGGCGTTGGCGGCGCCGGTGGAGATAAACTCGATGTGGTTGCCGAGCAGCGCGGTTACCGCCTCCGCCGAACCCTTGAACACGACCGGCTTTAATTCCTTCGCGTTGGCGCCGATGCCTTTCATGAACAGTCCGGCGGCAATGTGGTGATGATTGCCGAGCGCCGAGGTGAACCCAAACGATAGCGACTGTGCGTCGTTACGCAGCTTCGCCATCAGGTCTTTTCCGCTCTTGATGGCGGAGGACGCGTTGACAGCGAAAACCATGTGATCGTTGAAAATCGAGGCGATCGGCGTGAAGTCAGTGTAGTTCAGTTTGCTCATGCCGGTGATGTGCGCGGTGGGTAGGGTCGGCGCGGCGATTAACAAGTAGTGCGGATCACTCGCGTGCGGGCCGAGATACGCGTAGGCGAGTTGACCGCCCGCGCCCGCTTTATGCACGACGGTCAGCGTCGAATGCACCGGTTTTGCACTGGCCAGTGTGCGTTCGATTTGCCGCGCGAGCTTGTCGTTGGTGCCGCCGGGTGCGCTGGGCACGACGATCTCAACATTCTTTTGCGGCGACCAGCTTTGGGCGTGTGCGGCAGTGCCGAGGCACAGCAGCGCGGCTGCCGGCAGTAAGCGATGCATTTTCATGGGGCCTCCGGACGATTGCGGTATCAGCGCGCGGCACATGATGAGGGGGTGTGTGTATGCTGAAATTGATTCTAGCGCGTTTATGCCTTTGCGGAGATAATTCGCGGACACCATGCCCTTGAGCGTGTTGGAGGAGAACCCATGAAAGCGATTCGACTTGCCGTTGTTGCACTGTTAGCGCCGTTGGTGGTGGCCAGCGCTGCTGTTGCTCAAGTGTGGCCCGCCAAGCCCGTGCGTGTGGTGATTCCGTGGCCACCGGGCGGCTCGAACGATGTGGTGGGGCGCATTGTGATGCAGAAAGTCGGCGAGTCGCTGGGGCAGCAGTTTGTGGTGGATAACCGGCCCGGCGCGTCGGGCGTTATTGGCGCGGAGCCGGTGGCGAAGTCGCCGCCCGACGGTTACACCATCATGGTGCATTCGACTACGCATTTGGGTAATGCCCATCTGTATCGCAAGCTGCCGTACGACACGCTGAAAGACTTCGCGCCGGTGGGCACGCTGGCGGCGCAACCGGGCGCGCTGACGACGCATCCCTCGTTGCCGGTGAAAACCGTGAAGGAGTTCATCGCGCTGGCCAGGGCGCGCGACGGGCAAATCAATTATTCGTCGTCGGGTAACGGCAGTTCACCGCATTTGTCGATGGCGTTACTGGTATCGATGACGGGAATTAATCTGGTGCATATCCCGTACAAGGGCGGCACACCGCAAGTGACCGCGCTGGTAGGCGGTGAGGCGCATGCGTCGCTGGCGACGATTTCCACGGTACTGGTGCATGTGAAGTCGGGCCGTTTGCGCGCGCTGGGCGTGTCGTCGGGCAAGCGCAGCGCGATGATGCCGGAGGTGCCCACTATCGCTGAGGCCGGTGTGCCGGGCTACGAGATGAGCCCGTGGATTGGTGTGTATGTGCCGGCGAACACGCCCAAGGCGATCATCGATAAATTGAATGCGGAATCGAACAAAGCGTTGAAGCATCCCGAGGTGGCGAACAGCCTGACCAACCAGGTGCTCGATCCACAGCCATCCACGCCGGAAGAGTTCGCGCAGCGTATCAAGGTGGATTACGAGAAATACGGTAAGCTCGTCAAGGCGACCGGGATGAAAATCGATTGAGCGCAAAAAATGACAAACCGGAATCATAAAACGAGGAAAATGATGGTGAAAACAATGATTCGGGTGCTGGCAGTATCGTGTGCCGTGATGGGTGGCGGGTTTGCCATCGCGCAAAATTATCCCTCGAAGCCGGTGCGTGTGGTGATTCCGTGGCCGCCCGGCGGTGCGAACGATATTGTCGGGCGCATCGTGGCGCAGCGGATGACCGAGCAGCTTGGCCAGTCGTTCGTGATTGACAATCGCGGTGGCGCTAACGGCACCATCGGCGCTGAATTGGTGGCCAAGGCGCCGGCGGATGGTTACACGATGATGGTGCATTCGGCGGCGCACGTGACCAGCCCGCACCTCTACAAAAAACTGCCATACGATACGCTCAAGGATTTCACCGGTGTCACGCCACTGGCAGTGCAGGTGGGCATGCTGGTGGTGCATCCGTCGCTGCCGGCGAAATCCGTCAAGGATTTCATTGCGCTGGGGCGCGCGCAACCAGGGAAAATTGTGTATGGCTCCTCGGGCAGCGGCAGTTTTGTGCACTTGGCGATGGCGCTGCTCAATTCGATGAGTAACACGCAGATGATTCATGTGCCTTTTAAGGGCGGCGGGCCTGCGGTGGTGGCTCTCGCGTCGGGTGAAATTCAAGCGATGGCCGCGACCATAGGGTCGGTCATTCCGCATCTGCCGAGCGGTCGCTTGCGGGCCATAGGTGTTACCTCCGCCAAACGCTTGAAGCAGTTTCCTGATATTCCGGCCATTTCCGAAGGGTTGCCGGGCTACGATTTCGTGGCGTGGATCGGCGCATTCGTGGCGTCAGGCACGCCGAAGCCCATCGTGGAGCGTTTGAACGCCGAGATTAAAAAGACCCTTGAAAATCCTGAGGTCATCAAAGTCATGGGCGGGCAGACGCTGGACCCCATCCATATGACGAGCGAACAATTCGCCGCGCGGCTAAAAGCGGATTACGACAAGTATGAAAAACTGGTGAAATTGACCGGGGCAACGTCTAACTGAAAAACACAATAAAAACATGTACTTACATATAGATTCTGAAATTGCGCTGGTAGTCGGCGCGAGCGAAGGTATTGGTTACGCAACTGCAAAAGCCATGCTGGATGAGGGCGCGGAGGTGCTGATTTGTTCGCGCAGTGCGAACAAATTGAAATCTGCGGCGGCGGCGTCGTTGAAGCAAGCTACCGGTCGT
>JAYVQD010000519.1:0-3896 GCA_043777275.1 Nitrosomonadales bacterium | reverse complement strand
AAGCTATCGCGGCGGCCTATGCAACAGGGGACTACACGATGCAGCAGATCGCGGAACACTTTGAGGTGCATTACGCAACGGTAAGCCGGGCGGTACGGGACGCAGAAGATTGATTGTGCGTTGGCTTGGCAAGTGATGCGCCGATACCCGCCGGGCGCATCGCGGCGGTGAAAGATAGGCGCCACCATCACCCCACCCCTCGCAGCGAGTAACATCAAAAAATACGAAGCAGCACTGTCGCCACAGGACGTCGCGCGTGCTCAAGTGCTTTCCGTGGAAAGTGAATCACATGGACTGCATTGCCACCCCTGCGGCCAACGCCTATAATTCAGGCCTTATTCCTGCTCGCAATTACAATTTAAGTATTTGTTTTTAAACGATATTTTTTAACAAGCTCGTTCCTGCACCACGTTATCACAAGGGGATTTCATGAAGTTGGACACGTTGGACGTTTCGCGTTCTGATTTAACCGTCGGTGTCATCGGCACCGGCGCCATGGGGCGCGGCATTGTGCAGGTCACCGCGGCGGGCGGCATGAATGTGCTGATGACGGATGCGCGCCCCGGCGCCGCCGCCGAGGCGCGCGACTTCATCGCCAAAATGCTCGATCGTGCCGCTGAAAAAGGCAGCATGACCAAAGAAGAAGCGGCTGCCGCGACTGCGCGCATCAAGATTGTCGATTCGCACCGCGACATGAAGCCGTGTCATGTGGTGATCGAAGCGATTGTTGAAAATCTCGACGCCAAGCGCGCGTTGTTCGCCGAGCTTGAAGAAATTGTTACGCCCGATTGCATCTTGGTGTCCAACACCTCGTCGATGTCGGTCACTACCATCGGCGCGAAGCTGAAAACCCCGCAACGTTTTGCCGGATTTCATTTTTTCAATCCGGTGCCATTGATGAAGCTGGTGGAAGTGATTTCCGGTTTGCTCACCGAAGAATGGGTGTGTGATGCGCTGATGGCGCTGGGCCGCCGCATGACGCGCGAGCCGGTACGCCTGACCGATGCGCCGGGCTTTCTCGTGAACCAGGTCGGTCGTGGCTTCACGCTCGAAGCCTCGCATCTGGTGTACGAAGGCATCTCGAATTTTGCTGATGTGGATCGCGTGATGCGCGATGTCGGCGGCTTTCGCATGGGGCCGTTCGAACTGATGGAGTTGACCGGGCTGGATGTCACGCAACCGGCGTCGTCACTCATCTACAACCAGTTTTTTCAGGAACCGCGTTACCGCCCGAATTTAATTATGCAGGAGCGCTTCGAGGCCGGCGTGCTCGGACGCAAATCGAAAAAAGGTTTCTACAACTACGACGCCGATATGAAAGCCATCGTCGCCCCCGAAGCCCCGGCGCCGGCTGCGCGCCCGGAAGCGGTGTGGGTAAGTTCGGTGGAAGCCGCCGGTGCCGCCAAGTTAAAAGAGTTGTTAAGCAAGCTGGGCATGACAGTTGAAAGCGGCGCCCAGCCTTCTGCCAAAGCGTTGATTCTGGTGACACCGATCGGCGAAGATGCCACCACCGCCGCGACCTCGCAGGGGCTTGATCCGAAGCGCACCATCGCTGTCGATACCTTGTTCCCGATGGTGAAGCGGCGCACCATCATGACTACGCCGATTACGGATCCGGCGTATCGCGACGCCGCGCATGGTTTGCTCGCGTCCGACGGCGTGCCGGTGACTGTGTGCCGCGACAGCCCCGGCTTTATCGCGCAGCGCATCGTGGCGATGATCGTCAACATCGGCTGCTCGATTGCACAAAGCCGCACCTCGGTGCCGGCGGATATCGACAAGGCCGTTACGCTGGGTCTTAATTATCCGAACGGCCCGTTCAAGTTTGCCGATGTGTTGGGCGTGCAAAATATTCATCGCGTGCTGGAGAACATGAACAAGATTTATGCTGATCCGCGCTATCGCCCGAACATCTGGCTGACGCGCCGCGCGAAACTCGGCGTATCCTTGCTGACCCCCGAACCGTAATCCTCTATTAATCCATAACTATTTGTTTTTAAAAGGATATTTATCATGTTAGATGCGTATATTTACGAAGGAAAACGCACCCCGTTCGGTCGTCACGCGGGTGTTCTGGCAAAGGTTCGCCCGGACGATATGCTCGGTGCGGTGATCAAAGCGGTGGTTGCGAAATCCGCGTTCAAACCAGAGCAGATCGAAGACGTGATCGTCGGCTGTGCCAACCAGGGCGGCGAAGACAGCCGCTGCGTGGCGCGTCACGCGCTGCTGATGGCGGACTTGCCGATTGAAACGCCGGGCACGGTGATTCAGCGCAATTGCGCCAGCGGCCTCGGCGCGCTGGTGCATGCGTCGCACGCCATCACGGCGGGCGAGGGCGATGTGTTTGTGGTGGGCGGCGTCGAGAGTATGAGCCGTTCACCCATCGTGATGAGCCGCGCCGAAAACGCGTTTGATCGCAATATCAAATTTTACGACAGCACCATCGGTCCGCGTTTCTCGAATCCGGCATTGGTTAAACGTTTCGGCGACGATCAAATGCCGCAAACCTCGGATAACCTGGCCAAAGAATACGGCATTACCCGTGAGCAAGCCGATACCTTCTCAGCCGCGTCACAAGCGAAATACGCCTTGGCCAAAGGCGAAGGCTTCTTCACCGGCGAAATCGCACCGGTGGAAATGCCGCCGAATCGCAAAGGCCCGGTGCCTGCGGTGTCTGAAGACGAACATCCCCGTCCCGATAGCGATATGGCTGCGCTGACCAAAATGAAACCCCTCTATGCGGGCGGCGTCACCACTGCGGGCAATGCGTCCGGCGTGAATGATGGCGCGGTGTGCCTGATGGTCGGCTCTAAAGCCGCAGGCGACAAAGCCGGCGTGAAACCGATGGTGCGCGTGATCGCCAGCGCATCGGCCGGCGCGCCGCCGCACATCATGGGTATCGGCCCGGTAGCCGCCTCGCTCAAAGCCATGTCGCGTCTGGGGCTCACCATCAAAGACATGGACGTGATCGAAATTAACGAAGCGTTCGCGGCGCAAGTGCTGTCGTGCCTCAAAGGATTGGGCGTGGCGTTTGACGACAAGCGTGTGAACCCGAATGGCGGCGCGATTGCGCTGGGGCATCCGCTGGGCGCATCGGGCGCGCGCATTGCGCTGACGGCTGCGCGCCAGTTGCAACGTACCGGCGGGCGTTATGCGCTGGTGAGCCTGTGCATCGGCGGCGGGCAGGGCACGGCGGTGATTCTGGAGAGGGTTTCGTAAGTATTTGTTTTTATTGTATATTTTTAAAGGCCGGCAGCAGCTTTGCGTCGGCCTTTTTCTTTGTCATTTCATCGAGAAACTTCATGACCGATTTCACCAAAGTGACCCTCATCGGCGGCCAGTTCAAATGGGACGATCCGTTTCTGATCGACGATCTGTTGACCGACGATGAGCGCATGATCCGCGACACTGCGCGCGCCTATGCACAGGAAAAACTGCAACCGCGCATCCGCGACTGGAATCGCACGGAGTCGTTTGACCCGGTCGTAATGCGCGAAATGGGGGAACTCGGATTTCTCGGCGCGCCGCTTGAAGGCTATGGCTGCGCGGGCATCGGCTACGTAGCCTATGGCTTGGTGATGCGCGAACTGGAACGCGTCGATACCGCGTTTCGCTCGGCGTGCAGCGTGCAAACCGGCTTGGCCATGACGCCGATCTACGCTTACGGCAGCGAAGAACACCGGCAAAAGTATTTGCCGAAAATGGCAACCGGCGAGCTGCTGGGCTGCTTTGGTTTGACCGAGCCGGATCACGGCTCCGACGCGGGCGGGATGAAATCGCGGGCGAAAAAAGTGCCCGGCGGCTGGTCGCTCACCGGCACAAAATTATGGATCACGCACGCGCCCATCGCCGACATCATGGTGGTGTGGGCCAAAGACGAGGACGCAGTACGCGGC
>JAYVQD010000518.1:0-3897 GCA_043777275.1 Nitrosomonadales bacterium | reverse complement strand
TTTGTACCCCAGCACACACGCCAGCACGATGGCGTCTTCGCGCTCCGTGTGCGCCGGGTAATAACCCCGGCGCACCCCGATTTCGCGAAAGCGCGAGTTGGCATACAGCGCGCGCGCGGCGGCATTGGATGCACGGACTTCCAGAAATATTTTCTGCACCTTCAGTTCACGCGCAAGGCTGACCACATGGTCCAGCAGTTCGCGGCCCAATCCGCGCCGCTGCCACGCGTAGGCAATACTCAGATTCAGCAGATGTGCCTCGTCCGCCCCCGTTGACAACACCGCGTAGCCAACCATTACGCCATGCCACTCCAGCACCTGGCAATGGCTGTGTGCCGCGAGTGAATCGGCGAAATTACCGCGCGTCCACGGATGGGTGTAGATCACTTCCTCGATCACCACCACGGCATCGAGATCCCTTTCGGTCATGCGCCGGAAATGGGGTGAAGAATCAGGGTTTGCACTCATAGCGCTGGTCGTCATCATCATGACAATCGAAATTATCGTAAAGGCCGTTCGTGTGTCTTCAAGGCGACTTTGTCACGTACATAAAGAGGCGCGGCCTGCTCGGCCGGCAGCCCGCCGCCTGCCGCAAACACAGGTGCACTGAGCAGGGCAACCGCGCGCGCGCGCGGACGCGCCGAATCATCGATACCCGAAAGCTGCCGCGCGTAACGCGCGCGCAACTTGTCGCGGTGCACGGCAAAACCGTTTCCACACGCCTGCCAATCCATGCCTTGCAGCGACGGCACATCCTCCGGCGCATACACGCCTGGTTCATGGATGGCACACCAGCCCTCGCCGCGTTTTTCGTAGGCCGCGTGATACACCTCGTTCATGCGCGCATCGATGCAGCACACCACGCGCGCTGCGTTCGACGACTGCGCCAGTGCCGCCAGCGTGCCGATGCCCACCACGGGTTTATCGATACCCATCGCCAAACCCTGCACCACGCCACAGGCCACCCGCAGCCCGGTAAACGCGCCAGGGCCCGCACCATAGGCGATGCCATCCATCTGCCGCAGCGTAACGCCACATTCGCTCATGAGCGCATGAACCATATCAATCAACAACCCCGACTGCCGCTGTTCGGACAGCATGTCGCGGTCATCGATTTTTCCGTCACGCCACAGCGCGACCGAGCAGGTGTCACCGGAAGTTTCAAGTGCAAGAATATTCAAGGTAAACGCCTATTTTCATCGGGGTGATTTTAGCCGATTTGCTCACAAGGTTCGTGGTTTCCGCTACCATGCAGCCTTTTTCGGGCACAACAGATCATGCGTGAATACACCATAGCGGCCATCCCCGGCGACGGCATCGGCAGGGAAGTCATCGCCGCCGGCCTGCAAGTACTGGAAGTCTTGGCCAGCCGCGATCGCGGCTTCAAACTGCGTGTTGAGCACTTTCCGTGGAGCAGCGCTTACTACCTGAAACACGGCTACTACATCCCCGAAGGCGGGCTCGACCAGTTGCGCAAGTGCGACGCGATTTTTTTCGGCGCGGTGGGCGCGCCCGACGTGCCCGATCATGTGTCGCTGTGGGGCTTGCGTTTGCCGATATGCCAGGGTTTCGACCAATACGCCAATGTGCGTCCGGCGCGCGTGCTGCCCGGCATTACCAGCCCATTACGCGACGGTCAAAGCATCGACTGGGTGGTCATCCGCGAGAACACCGAGGGCGAGTATTCCGGCAGCGGCGGGCGCGCGCATCGCGGTCTGCCGGAAGAGGTGGCCACCGAGGTTTCCATTTTCACGCGCACCGGTGTTACCCGCATTCACAAGTTCGCATTTGAGTTGGCGCGCAAGCGTCCGCGCAAACATTTGACACTGGTCACCAAATCCAATGCACAGCGTCACGGCATGGTGATGTGGGACGAAATATTTTACGAAGTCGCGAAGGACTATCCCGAAGTGGAAACGCAGCGCATTCTGGTCGATGCGGTAACCACCAACATGGTGCTCAAAACCTGGTCGCTGGATACCATCGTCGCCTCCAATTTGCACGCCGACATTCTGTCCGACCTCGCCGCCGCATTAACCGGCAGTCTGGGCATTGCCCCCACCGCCAACCTCAACCCGGAACGCCGCTTCCCCTCCATGTTTGAACCGATACACGGTTCTGCGTTCGACATTACCGGCAAAGGCATCGCCAATCCGGTGGCAACCTTCTGGACCGCGTCGATGATGCTGGAACATCTGGGAGAGAAGGAAGCGTCGATACGGCTGATGGCCGCGGTGGAAAAAGTGACCGCGCAGAAGCTGCTCACGCCAGATCTCGGCGGCGAAGCCACCACCGCCATCGTCACCGAGGCGGTTTGTAACGCATTGTAGATAAACAACAATTCAGCAATTCGCAGGTTAGCCGTTCCCTGTTACAATATTTACGTGATCCGGGTAGCGGCATGTAATATGAGCTTGGGATATCACCGTGGCCACCACAAGCACACATAGGGAGTTCGTTTGAAGCAAATTCTGGTCGTGCTCGAAGCAATGGTGACGTTGGTGCTTGTCCTGGCTGCCATTGTGGGCATCTCCTACCACGCCTTCCGTGAAGAAGGCTGGGTGTCCCAGGGCTTCGGCAAAATATCCGACGCTTACATCAACACCCCACTCATTGCGCTGGCGGTAACTATCGCGGCAATATTCGCCATTCGTGCCTGGCGTGGACGCGACGGGCGCGGCGCGCGCAGCCGAATTTTCGACTACGTGATTTATGCGCTGATGGCGGTAGGTATCTACTTCATCGGCCGTTACGTGGTCACTGGCGAATACTGATTCGCCGGCATTCTCTAATTCGCTAGAGCGTTTCCATCCTGACCGGAAACAATCCGGGCAAACCATCGGCCTCCATCACCTCCATTACATGATAGGCGCTGAAGCGATACGCCGGGCCTGTCACCACTTCCGGCGGCGTAAACGGAAACGCCAGATTGCCGCCGGTGGATATACGCCCCGGGAATCCGTGGTGCAACAAAAACTGCTTGAACACGGTGGCGACAGACTTCGCCGCCTCGGCGGTTTGCGCGATGATCTCCACCATCACAAACACTTCGCGCGGCATCGTTGCCGGCGGTGACGGCCAGTTGAATACGCCGTCGATGCCATAAATGCGGTGATACACCTGAAACGGTTCTTTCACGGTCTTTGACGTCAGCTCGCGCACGGTTTTTTCCACGGCAGGCAGAATGTCTTTCATCGCCGAGATCGCGCGCGGATCGGCGCAGCCCGCCAGCATCAATGCGCGCTCGCCAACTTTAGCGGCGCCTTCGATTTTGACGGTGAATTGCGTGGCCGGCTCCCAACGCGCGCCGGACATGCGGCAGCGATGCGCGTCAAGCTGCTCGTAGCGCGCGGTGTCCACATGCAGCGTGCCTTCGGGCTCATACACGCGATACGGATCACCCTGCTCATATAGACTGTGCGCCGCCACCGACATCGGCGACGCATTGCGGATCGGATTCATGCTGTCCACGATAAAGCTCTCGCCATCCAGCGTGCCGAGCAGCGCATCGCGTCCGCCGGGCGTGGTGCAGAGCGAAGCACACTCGACGATTTTCGCCATGTGCATCGCCGGCCCCAGCGGGTAGCCCAGCATGCCGGGAATCGCCGCATACACCGCCGTGTCGCAGGCGCGGCCCGCGATCACCACATCGGCACCGGCGTTCAACGCGCGCTGAAAGGCTTCAATGCCCATCTGGCCAACCAGTTGCGTCGAGGCATCGACGTCGGCTTCGGTGAGATCGGCAATCGCGCCCAGCGGCGCGACCTTGCCTGCACGTATCGCGCGCTTGACCCCATCGCGCGGCATGTCGGCGCGGATCGACGCGAGATTAAAGTGCAAGCCTTCTTCGCGTGCAATGTCGCGCACCATGGCAAGCACGGCGTCCAGATGCGGCGA
>JAYVQD010000517.1:0-3900 GCA_043777275.1 Nitrosomonadales bacterium | reverse complement strand
GCATATTGCAAAACATCGCGCCCTGCTCCAGCGCGTCATCCAGCGCGATATGCGTGTGCGGTAACGGATCGTTCCAGCGTTCGGGCATGTGTTCCTTGGTGGTGCGGCTCCAGGTGGTGTTTTGCAGTGCCATGCCCAGCGTGCGCAAATCAATGCCCGAATGCCCGAATGGCGCGGCCTTCGCAAAGCGGATGAGATACCACTGCACAAACATGAAATCAAAAGCCACCGGATAAGCCACGAACACCGGCGTGCCGGGCAGCGCGCGCAGCCACGCCACGCAATCGATCATCACCTTCTCGGGTGACACGCAATTTTTGCGATGCGCCTCCCACGCGGGCTTTTGTGTGTCCCACCACGCCATGGTCTTGGGGTGACCGGTGGCGCCGGGCAGTGTTTCGAGATTGGCGGTAAACGTGCCGACCAGTGTTTTGTCGGCGCGATACGCCGCGCAGCCGATAGAGAGCATCGAATACGGCCCGGGTATCGGGCCGTCGGTTTCGACGTCGGTGCTGACGTAGATTTCGTGTGGGTCGGTTTGCGTCATGCTTTACATCGCCTTGAAAAACACACCAACGTCAAAACATTTGCCACGGATTAACGCAGATTTACACAGATGAGGTCAAAAACCGTTCACAGAGAACGCTGTTGACGTTGAACTAATCTGTGTTCATCTGCGTTCATCTGTGGCTAAAGCCTTTGATCTTGATCTTGACCAGATTCATCTGTGGCTAACAAGCCCTACAGCGCCTTCAACGACTCAATCACCTTGCGCTTGACCACCACGCCTTCCACCAGACGCCTTTCGCGCTCGCGCGAGGCGCGCTCCGACGGAATGCGGATTTCGTTGACGCCGGGCTGCTTGGGCAGCGCTTTCATCTCGCGCACGTATTGCGACATGCGCTGTTTGAAATCATTACCCGGCAGCATGATCTCCGGGTTGACGGCCCAGAACAAAAAGCCGTAGTCGAGCACGTCATCACGAATAATCGCCGAGCCGGCAAGCAGGCCCAGCGCCTGTATCGCGAAACTGAGCCCATAGCCCTTGTAAACATAATCCTTGCCGCCGAACGGCGCCACGCCGCCGCGCAGTGTGGCCGCTGCGTCGCGCGTAGGCGTGCCGTTCTCGTCAAAGCCGACGCCCTCGGGCAGCGGCTGATTCAGGTGCGCGTGCAGCATCACGTCGCCCCACATCAGCGCGGCGGTGCCGATGTCAAAGGTGATGGGGCCTTCTTCCGACGGAAAACCAAAACAAATCGGATTGGTGCCGAGCGCCGGGATGGTGGCGCCGGGCGGCACCACGCGCGGCTTGTTGCTGGCAGTGTGCATTGCGATGTAACCGGCCTTGACGATCTGCTCGACAAAGTAGGCGTTGCGCCCGCTGTAATAGGTGTTGTAGACGCCCACGCAGCAGATGCCGTGCGTCGTGGCCTTTTCAATCGCTTTTTGCGCGGCGTGGTAACACGTCACGTAGCCGATGTGATTGCCGCCATCCATCAGCGCCGACACCGGTGTTTCCTTCACCACCTTGATCGGTGTGCGGTCGAGTTTGATTTTCTCATCGCCCGCCATCGCCAGTATGCGCGGCAGGCCGGCGAATTTATAACCGCACAACATGTTGTCGATCAATTGATCGACCACGATGCGCGCTTCTTCAGCCGTATAGCCGATGCGCTGAACAGCGGTTTCGCCCAGCGCGCGCGCGTCATCCACGGTAAAGCGCACGGTGTCAGGTTCGTCGGCGTCCAATAGCGCCCTGTCGATTTCTGATGGATTTGCAGTGGTGCTCATGAAGTTATTTTCCAGAAAATTTTTCGTTGTGAAAATCGTTACACAGCATACCGCTTGACCATTGCCCTGTCCCATTCCAGTCCATTACCCGGCCGGGCGCTGGGCATCGCGCAGCCATCCACGATGCGCAATGGCTCCTGCAAAAATGCATTCGCCCAATCGACATACTCCAGCCAGTGCGCGGTCGGCGTCGCCGCAAGCAGATGCGCGCTGACTTCGGGATACAGATGCGACGACATCTCGATGCCTGCCTCGCGCGCAATCTGCGCCGCACGCAGCCAGCCGCTCACACCGCCGATGCGCTCCAGATCGGGCATCACGAAGTCGCTTGCGTTTATCGCCAACGCCTTCTGCATGTCAAATACCTGCGAGAAATTTTCGCCGATCTGCACCGGGGTGGCGATTTCATTTGCCAGCGCCGCGCTTGCGAGATAATCATCATGGCGCACCGGCTCTTCGATCCAGTAGATACCTTCATCGTCGAGCGCGCGCCCGCGCCGCAGCGCTTCTTGCTCGCTTAACGCCTGATTGAAATCGGTCATGATCGCCACCGCGTCCGGCACCCGGTTGCGCACTGCGCGAGTGGCGGCGAGGTCTTCTTCCAGCGTGGCGTAGCCCAGCCGCAGCTTCACCGCGCGAAAGCCGCCTTCCAGCAATTTTTCCGCTTCATCGGCCACCGCCTGCGGCGCCATCAGGCCCAGGCCGCAACTGTTGTACGCCGGAATAGGCCTCGGCTCCGCGCCCAGAAACTTCACCAACGGCAAACCCGCCGCTTTCGCCTGTGCATCCCAGCATGCCACATCAATCATCGCCATCGCCATGCGCACAATGCCCTGCACGCCGATCAGCGTGTAGCGTTTTGACAATGCGCGCCACACGGCCTCGGGCTCAACGCGCGCGCCCTTGATCGCACTGAGCGCGTCCCCCAGAAAAATCCGGATCGCACCGGCTGCCGCAGGCGTGTAACAAAACTGATAGGCGTGGCCGGTGATGCCTTCTTCTGTTTCAAGATCGATCAGCAGCAACGGCGCCTCGCGCACCGCCTGCGCGCTGGTGCCGAGCACATACGTCATCGGCGCTGTGATCGCGGTGGCACGAACGCCGCGTATCGTCAACGCCACCGGCGGCAAGCTCACTTCGCCATCACTGCCGCGCCTGCCCCGTTGCCCGCGACGCGCCCGAACACGCTGCCCGACACCAGCCCCGTGCCGGCCGGATAATTGAAATAGAAAATGCCGCCGACCATTTCGCCCGCCGCGTAAAGACCGGGCATGGGCTCATAACCCAGATCCAGCACTTGCCCGGTTTCGTGATTGATGCGCAGTCCGCCAAAAGTGAATGTAATGCCGCAGGTCACGCCATAAGCCTCATACGGCGGCGTGTCGAGCGGATTGGCCCAGTTGGATTTGTCCAGTTCCAATCCGGTGGTGCAACGCCCATCACGTATCGCGTGATTGAAAGGCACCGCCGTCTTCACCGCGGCGTTGTATTCGCGCACGGTTTTCAGAAATGCCTGCGGATCAACCCCTTCGAGTTTGGCCGCGAGTTCTTCCAGCGTGTTCGCCACAAACTTGGTCACCTCACGGCCGCTGTATTCTTTCTTCAGCAGCAGTTTTGTTTTGGCATCGAACACCTGATAGGCGTACTGCCCGGTTTGCTTTAACACCTCCGCGCCGTACTTGGCATAGGTGTAGTTGTAAAAATCCTGGCCTTCATCGACAAAACGTTTGCCTTCCGCGTTAATCATGATCGACAGCGGATAGCTGTGGCGGTACGGATCGTGCGATTTTTCGACCACGCCGAACTCCGGCGCATGACGCTCCCACGACACCGCGTGCCGTCCCGACCAGTTGCCGTACGGGCAGGCGCCGATGTCGAGCGCCATCTTCAGCCCTTCGCCGAGGTTGTGACGCGAGCCGCGCACTTTCGCCAGCTCCCAGCCCGGCCCCAGATAACGCGTGCGCCATTCGGGGTTGGCCTCGAACCCGCCGCAAGCGAGGATCACCGCTCGCGCGTGATATTCAACCGGCTTGCCCTGGTGTCGCGCACGCACGCCCTGCACGCTGATGCCGTCGTAAATTAACGAGGTGGCGCGCGTTTCGTAAAAAA